>JAJRDC010000073.1 GCA_028678635.1 Methanomicrobiales archaeon | reverse complement strand
GACATGCTCAGTGCCGCCGGGGCCAACATGTTTGCCCTCGCCCATCTCCAGAAGTCTGTCGCCGACCGACTCGGCCTTCCCTGCGGTTCGTACACGCATATCTCCCTGGTCCCCCACGTCTACTACCTGCGGGATCTCCAGGAACTGGAGGGCTTCTGCCGGAAAGGAGCCGAAATCCACCCAGTGGAGGAGGTATGCCGGTCCTGCGGGCGGTGCCCCCTCGGGGCCGCCGGCCGGTGATCCCTGAAGGCGCCCCGGGGGCCGGGGCGATGTCCCGCCCTCCGCCACCCGTTGTGGCGGGGGATACTATCTCCTCCGCTACCCGGTGTAGCGGCGGATACTATCCTCTCCGTCACCTTAATGAGCGGCCAGAAAGAAGAGTAGGGAGCAGCCCGGTAGTGTAGCGGTCAATCATGCGGGACTCTGGATCCCGCGACAGCAGTTCGAATCTGCTCCGGGCTATCAGGCACATTTTCCATGAGATTTCTGTTTAAGATGATCCATTTTCGGCACCAATCATCCAACAATTACAGGTACGCTTACTCGGACCAGTGACGGGCTGTTCCTGCATCCGAATGCCCACCGGTACTGCTGTGCAAATCCTTATCCATTAAAGAATCCAGCGACATTCACTACCCCATCCGTGAGCCTGATCCCACGCCGCACCCGTATGTGTTCTCAGTTACACGGGCTCCCGAAAGAGGTAGTACGTATGAGGTGGTAGACGTGAAAAGATCATCATTGGCAGCCGCAGCAGTCCTCTTAATACTTATCCT
The DNA here is from genome assembly GCA_028678635.1 of Methanomicrobiales archaeon. The sequence continues at coordinate 2,903 of JAJRDC010000073.1, read as the reverse complement.
GGGGATTGCACCTGTACTTGCTGCAACAGAAGAGGAGATTGAAAACTCCATTGAGTTAGGGCTCGGATGGCTTGCCCTCCAGCAGCAGCCCGATGGATCCTGGGATTACGGCAGCTATGATCCGGGGGTTACCGGCCTTGTCCTCCTAAAATTCGAGGACAGGGCAAAGGAGCTGGGCCTTGATCCCCTTGGTTCGGATTACCAGTATCACTCAACAGTCCAGAAAGGGCTCAATTACCTGTTCAAGCAGATGAGCGTGAACGGCGATACGATCTCAATCCCAAGTATCGATGTTGAAGTGTACTATACAAGTGTTGCCCTTATGGCGCTCTCGGCAAGCAACAATCCGGATACTGAAGTTGGGATCCTCGGGAGTGCTGTTGATGGGATGCAATATGACGAGGTTGCCCAGGGGTTGCTGAACTTCCTTGTTGACGCCCAGCTGGCATCCGGCTGTAACAGAGGAGGATGGGGATACGTCTTTCCCAGTCCAACGTGGGCCGATCAATCAAATACCGGGTACGCGGTGCTGGGACTGACACAGGCACAGGCGGCACCCGATGATGGATTCGGACTTGCCATTCCGGCCGCGACCAAGACAGAGCTCCTTCTCTATCTTGATACCGTCCAGGCATCAGATGGAAGTTCCATGTACAATCCCTGTTACCCGTATGACTGGAGAAATATCCTGAAGACCGGCAGCCTCCTCCAGGAGCACGCCTTTGCTGGCACACCTGCAACCGACCCGGCAGTGCTCGCCGCAACCGGGTATATCGAGGATCACTGGAATGATGTCGGTCCCACAGGCCAGCCCATGGTCACGACGAGCCTCGGGTGGAAGGACTCGTACCAGGCCATGTTCTGCATGATGAAGGGCTTGGAATCGTACAGCATCGACCTGCTTGATCTCGATGGGAATGGGGTTCCTGAAGCTGACTGGTTTGACCTGGTATCAACCCAGATCGTTGACCACCAGAATCCGGATGGATCCTTCCAGTACATCAGCCCGGCGATTACCGAGGGAGAACAGAATGCCAACATCCGGGCCGCGTGGGCTCTTCTCACCCTTGAAAAGTTCGTCCCACAGGTTATCATTGAAGTCCCGGTGGATATGAAGCCCGGCTCCTGCCCGAACTCGTACAATATCGGTGAAAAAGGGGTGCTCCCGGCTGCAATCCTCGGCACGGACGAATTTGACGTGCAGGATATTGATCCGGCCACCATCCGGCTGGTCACCTGCAATGAGGAGAATCCGGAAGCAGGTGTTGCGCCGCTCCGCTGGAGCTACGAGAAGGTTGCCCGGCCCGTGGAAGACGGTGACTGCGACTACGACGCATGTGACAGCTACAACTGCTGGCAGGCTTCTTTCATTGGTGACACAGGGGACGGATACACAGATCTGGCCCTGAAATTTGACTCTGTCGCAGTCTCTTCCTATCTCGGCACCGCTTCGCCTGGCTGTACAAAGGTGCGGGTCATTGGCACCCTGAAGGAAGATGCAGGAGGACAGGACTTCGAGGGATGTGATACACTCAGGATCATCGTGAATAAAAAGGCAGCGTGAACAGCTCCCGGATACTGGATACTCACCCTATTTTTTCGCGTTACGATCGGTTCCTCCTTCTCAGTTCTGCCACATCATGCAAGAATGATCATCAGGCAATCCCGAAATCATGCCGATGACGTAACACGCCACCGGACAGATGTGCTCGGGAGGGGGTACCGGGAAACATGCGAAAGCTTTCATGGGGATCCCGCGACAGTGGTTCGAATCTGCTCCGTCCTGCCCCGTTTTCTCCCACGGAAAAAACCCGGATCATCATGTTCCTCAGCACGTACCGGCTCATGCCAGGAACGCCGCGATGAGCCCGGTCAGGAAGACACCGTCAAAGGTCCCGGCCCCGCCGATGGAGACGAGGGGTGCGCCAAGATCCTGGATCCGGTGGAGGTTCAGGAGATCCGCCCCCAGGATGGTGCCCAGGGTACCTCCCGTGTAAGCGATGACGGGTGCCGCCATCTCCGGGGACCCGGCCGCTACGGAAAAGACCACGCCGCAGAAGAGCGCGGCCAGCGGGGGGATGAAGAAGGGGGTGGTGATCCCGAGGCCCCGGACCGGCCGGGAGGTCAGATGGGTGACCGCTGCGACGAGGAGCATGGCCAGCAGGGACCAGGAGAGGACCGCGATACCCCCGGTAAGGGAGACCGACCGGGAGAGAAGGTACAGCGAGAGGAGGAGCGGGATCACGGCTCCCCCGATATTGATGGCGATGATGGTGGTGGGGCTGGTGACCGGGATCCGGTAGAACAAGCCAAAGAAACGGTCATACCGGGTCTCCATCACGATGGGGCGGCAGCAGACAGTGGTGAGGGGGATATTCACAAAGGAACCGGCAAACGTGAGGAACAGGATCAGGAGTACCTGCCCCGGCGAGAATCCCAGCTTCGTGAAGGTGAAGCCGATGAGGGAGAGGAGGAGGAGTACGAGAAAGAGGAGGAGGATCCCCGCCAAGAGGAGGAGCATGAGGGAGGTGAAGGGGTTGAAGATGTACCGGCGCATCAGGGGTAGTCTCGCCACGTACCTATTTGACCCCTTCGCAGACCAGCGCCCGGTGATCCCGGTGGTACGGCTCCAGCGGGACCACCGCTTTCACCCGGTAGCAGGATGCCAGGGCCCCGGTCACCTGCCGGGTCACTGCATCCGGATCCGCAGTGGCGTCGATGGACCGGGTCTTCACCATCAGGATGAGGGTGCCCCCTTCCTCAAGGAAGACCCGGTGGGCAGCCGCGATCTCTGCCTGGCGGGGCGATGCCACGTCCTGGTAGATGAGATCCACCCGCTCGAGAAACGGGGCGTACTCCCCGGGCCGGGTGGCGTCCCCCATGACGGGGACGATGTTCTCCCG
>JAJRDC010000229.1 GCA_028678635.1 Methanomicrobiales archaeon | reverse complement strand
CGGTCCGGATTGAAGGAGCCGAGCTCAGGGTCTGCATGCCCTGTTCCCGGTACGGGGTGGAGGTCCAGCAGAAACGGGCACCGGAACCCCGTCCGACGGTATCTGCCGGCCGGCCCCAGCCGGCACCCCCGAAGCGCCACCGCCGGGACCTCTTCGACCGCATGGAGGGGGATATTGCCGAGGATTACGCGGACCGGATCCGCAGGGCCCGCATGGCCCGGGGACTCTCCCAGAAGCAGCTGGCCCTCGAGATCATGGAAAAGGAGATGCTGATCCGGAAGCTCGAGAAGAGCGAGCTCGTCCCCGAAGAGGAACTCCGGAAGAAACTGGAGAAGGCTCTCGGGATCAGCCTGCTGGACACCGAGACCGGGGATGTGAAGGCCCCGAAGGGGAGCCAGGTGGCCACCACCTTCGGCGACATCATCTCCCTGAAAAAATAAACGGTTTTTCGGAAAGACCGGGACTTCAGATCTTGGCCACCAGGGCATCCCGCATCTTCTTGGTCTCGGCGTCGTACTCCAGGACCAGGGACCGGTCGTAGGACTCAACGGCCTCCTTGAACCGCCCGAGGTACTGGAGGAACAGCCCCCGGCTCTTCCATGCCATGGCAAACTCTGGGTTCAGCTCGAGGGCCCGGTCGAAATCCCTCATGGCCTCCACGTAGTCCCTGAGTATCCCGTGCAGGCACCCCTTGCTGTGCCAGAACTCGGGGACGTCATCCTCGATCTCGATGGCCCTGTTGAAGGAGATGAGGGCCATCTCGTACTGCCGGAGGTCCAGGAGGGCCACCCCACGGTTGTACCAGGACTCGGCGTTCCTGGGATCAATGGAGAGGGCCCGGTCAAATCCCTTGATGGCCTCCTCAAACTGCTTCAGGTGCAGGAGGGTGGAGGAGAGGTTGAACCACGCGGACGCGTCCTCGGGGTTGATCCGGAGCGCCTTCTCGTAGCAGTCGATGGCATCCCCGTAGCGGGAGAGCATGTCCAGGACAATCCCCTTCCTCACCCACTTGGCGGCGGAGGCCGGGTCCTGTTCCACTGCTTTGTCGAAGGCTGCGAGGGCCTGTTCGTACCATCCCAGGAGGGCCAGGGACCTGCCCTTGCTGGTCCAGGTGGCCGTGTTCCCGGGGTCCATGTCCAGGGCATGGGAGAAGCACATGACGGCCTCCTCGTGCTGTCCCAGGGCCGCGAGGGCCTCCCCCTCCCGGATGAAACCCTCCACCACCCTCGGATCCCTGATGGTCGGGTTCGCGGCGAGAACGCTCTCCAGGGTGCGGAGGGATCCGGCGTGGTTCCCGAGGCGTGAGAGGAGGGCGGAACGTTCGAGGAGGGCCCCCACGTCGTACGGGGTGAGGGCCAGCGCATGGTCCAGGCTCTCCAGGGCCTCCTGGTACTTCCCCACCTGGGAGAAGGCAGTGGCCCGGTGGAGCCAGATCCGGGGGTCTGAGGGCTCCACCTCCAGCACCCGGTCAAAGTACCGGATCGCCTCCATGGGCTCTCCCTGCCCCAGTAAAAAGAGTCCCTGGTCCCGCCACCGGTCCCGGTTGAACTGGATAAAGGCGATGCACCGGTCGAGGGAGGCCTGGAGGGACTGTTCCAGGGTGGGGTCCAGCTCCCGTGCCCGCGTGTATGCCCGCAGCGCCTCGGTATACTTCTCGAAAAGGAGGAGCACGTCCCCCTTCCCCTGCCAGGCGGCGGCGTCCCGGGGATTCAACTCGATGAGCCGGTCGTAGCAGGCGGTGGCCTCGGTGTACCGGCCCAGGATCTTGAGGGCCAGCCCTTTCCCGTAGAGGCCATTGACCTCGACGGGGTTCAGGGCCAGGGCTTTCTCCGCGGCGGCCAGGGCCTCGTCGTACCGGCCCTTTTTCACAAGGACCAGGGTCTTCTGGGACCAGGCCTGGGCCAGGGCAGGATTCCGCCGGACGGCCTGTTCATAGCTCTCCAGGGCCTGGTCCGGCCTCTCCAGGTTGGCGAGTGCCACGCCGCGATGGATCCAGATCTCGGCGTCGTCGGGTGAAAGAGAGATCGCCATGTCAAAGGACTTCACGGCCTCGTCGAACCTGCCCAGGATGGCATAGGTCCTCCCCTGCTGGAACCAGGCGGTGGCGTTTTTCGGCTCCAGTTCCCGGACGATCTGGTAACACATCAGGGCCTGGCTGTACTTGCGTTCATTGACAAGGGCTATCCCGCGGTTCAGCCAGGAGACCGAGTCCTCGGCATTGATCTCCAGGGCCTGGTCCAGGGTCCGGACCGCCTCGTCGTTCCGGCCCATGTGGATCAGGGCGATCCCGCGGTTCCGGAGGGCAAGGGGGTTCTTTGCATCCAGCATCAGCGCCCGGTCATAGGAATCCAGGGCTTCCTGGTACCTTCCCAGGAGGGTGAGGGTGGAACCCCGGTTCAGCCACGCAACGGGGATCGTGGGATCCTGCTTCACCGCCTCGTCGTACAGCAGCAGGGCCGCGTCGAGCTGTCCCAGATCAAACAGCCGGATCCCCTCGCTCACCAGCGAGGAGGGATCCTTTTTCCGGAACACGTCCCACATGAGCAGATCCTTTCCCAGCGGCCGCCTGGCAGCCTGAAACGGGTGGATGATCACGCATTTCGTGTACAGGGTTATGAAGTTGTTGAAGGGAGCAATTCGTATTTTGCGCCCGGTACCGGACTCGCCGCATTAATATAGGTCCTTCCCCTTAGAGGATGCGTGATCAAGGGATTTTCATGGCACCACCGTTCATTCTCATCAACTGCAAGGTCTATACCGAGGGGATCGGCCAGCGGGCCCACCTGATCGCCGAGTCGGCGGAGATGGTGGCCGAGGAGAGCGGAGCGATCATCGGCGTGGCACCGGTGTATACCGATATCCACCCGATCGCCCACCACTACGAGATACCGGTCTATGCCCAGCACATCGATCCGGTGGCCCCCGGTGCCCATACCGGCCACGTGACGGCCGCCGCCGTCCGGCAGGCCGGTGCCCGGGGCACCCTCATCAACCACTCGGAGCGGAGGCTCACCCTGGCCGACATCGAGTCCGCCCGGAAGGCGGCAGGTGACGCCCACCTGGAGACGGTGATCTGCACGAACAACGAGCCGACCACCGCAGCAGCAGCAGCTCTTGCGCCCGATTACGTGGCCATCGAGCCGCCCGAGCTGATCGGATCAGGGATCTCGGTGGCAAAGGCAGACCCCGAGATCATCCGCCGGTCCGTTGCAGCAGCCAGGAAAGTGAATCCCGGTGTGAAGGTCCTCACGGGTGCCGGTATCCAGTCCGGCGAGTGCGTGAAGATTGCTATGGAACTGGAAACCGCGGGAGTCCTTCTCGCCTCCAGCGTGGTGAAGGCACCGGACCCGGCCGTGGTCCTGAGGGATCTCGTCTCGCTCCTCTAGTCCTGGGAGATCAGCGAGATCAGGTCGTGCTTGGTGATCACGCCCGCGACCTTCCCTCCCGACACCACCAGCACTGCATGGTGATCGTGCAACAGGTGAGCCACCGTCCGGATATCGCTCTCCGGGGGGACCGTGGGAAACCCCGGTTCCATGAACTCCCGGACCAGCCCTTTCTGTCCGGGCAGCACTTTTCCCTCCTCCAGCGCCTGCACCATCGCCGCTTCCGAGATGCAACCCACCGGGATCCCGCCCTCCACCACCGGGAGCTGCGAGATGTTGTGCCGCTCCATCATGGCCACGACACTGGCCACGGGCTCGCCAGGGGCCACCGCGTGGACGGGGGTATGCATCACATCCGATGCCCGGACCCGGGGCCGCTCGCACCGGTTCAGCACGGCTACGATACGGATAAGGGTGGAAGCCCGGGGGTCCACGGAACCCGCCTCGATCCGGGCGATCATGGACTGGCTGATCCCTGCCATCCGGGCCAGCTCCGACTGAGTCACCCCCAGGGTCTCCCGCTTGGCCCGCAGCTCCCCGGCATCCGGAATATGCATGAGGGTCATATTCTATTCATGAGTATATAACTGGGACGGTGCCCATCGGATTCTGGACCATGCCGGTGGAAGGGAGGCACGGTATCTCCGTATCTGGAGTTTTCTGCATGTTATTGGCGGGAGGGGGCCAGCCCCCTCCCGGTCCACCCCCGTGAGGATATCCGTTCCAAGTCGGTTCTCCACCGGAATGGATCATCAGCGGGAATCAACCGACGGGGGGGGCGCCCACGCGGCGGGGGGCGGAGCCCCCCAGGAGCGTCTCACCAGTCGTACATCTCATATGAATAAGCCGAAATCATCCCCGTAGAAAGATTCGATAATGCTGCAATAAGACTGAAAAACCGCACCCTCGAGAGGGGTGAGTGGGAGGAGTAAGCCCCCTTCTGTTCATGGCGGCATTCAGCTGAGCGCCATACCCGGGCAGGTACCGGACAACCGTGTGCCCTGTTCTGGCTTGCACACGCAGGGATTCACCGTTTCAACGTATCCTGACGGTCTTCGCTCGGCGGGTTATCTCGCACGCGGGGTGCTTCTCGCTCCCGTTGGGAGCTGGTGCCGCCTCATGGCTGCCGGCAGGCCGTGCCGTTTCTGTGTCATTGCCGTGACTCTCGCCACCTGCACGTGAATGCAGCTGCGTGTCCGGTGCGTGGGGGGACTTTCCTCAGCGGCCCAGGCATCAGCGGGCCGCAGCCCGCCGGCCGGGGTCACCGTCGGCCGCCCTCTCCCTCTCACAACGCATATGTTGGATGGCTCGCTATTTATGTGTCATGAGGGTCCTGGCACCGGAAGAAGGGGAACTGGCCCTGCGGATCGCCCGCGGAGCCCTGGACGCGCACCTGGCCGGGATGGCCTACCGACTGCCACCCGTACCGGGGGTATTTTCCGAGAAAAGGGGAGTCTTTGTGACCCTCACCGAACGGGGATTGCTCCGGGGGTGCATCGGCCTGCCACTGCCCGTCCTCCCGCTGGGTGACGCGCTGGTGGAGGCCGCGGTTTCGGCAGGGACGGGTGATCCCCGGTTCCCACCGGTATGCCGGGAGGAGATGAGGGAGATCCACGTGGAGGTGACGGTTCTCTCCGTCCCGGAGCCCCTCACATGCCAGCCGGCAATGCGGCCGCGGCACGTGGAGGTGGGCAGGCACGGCCTGATCATGCGGGGGAGGGGGAGGAGCGGCCTGCTCCTCCCGCAGGTGGCCACCGAGTACGGGTGGACTGCCGCCGAGTTCCTGGAGCACACCTGCGGAAAGTCGGGGCTCCCCCCCGGGTGCTGGAAGTCCCCTGACGTGGAGGTCCTGACCTTCGAGGGACAGATCTTCTCGGAGCCGGAGACAGGATGAGCATCCGCTTTGAGGTGAAGGAGAAGGACATCGCGGGAAGGATCGGGCACCTGAAAGTGGGCCAGAAGACTGTGACCACGCCGGTTCTCCTCCCCGTCGTAAACCCCCACCTGCCTCTCGTCACCCCCCGGGAGATGCAGGACATGGGCGTGCAGGCACTGATCACGAACGCCTACATCTTCCGGACCTCGGACCGGTTCCGGGACATCGCCCTCCAGGACGGCCTCCACCGTGTCCTTGGCTTCGACGGTGTCATCATGACAGACTCCGGGGCTTTCCAGCAGTCGGTGTACGGGGATGTCACCCTCTCCAACCGGGAGACCATCGAGTTCCAGCAGGCCATCGGGAGCGAGATCCTGGTGCCCATGGACATCCCCACGTCCCCTTCCGCCAGCCGGGAGACGGCGGCACAGGAGCTGGGGGAAACGATGCGGCGCCTCCGTGAAGCAGTGGAGATGGTCGGCACTGAACGGCTTGCAGGCCCCGTCCAGGGAGGCAGCTTTCCGGACCTGAGGGAACAGGCGGGAACCGCCGTGAGCGGGATGGGGATCGCCTTTGCCCCCATCGGGGCCGTCGTCCCCCTGATGGAACAGTACCGGTACCGGGACCTGGTCCGGGTGGTGATGGCGGCGAAGAGGGGCCTCTCCCCTTCCGCCTGCGTCCACCTCTTCGGCGCCGGTCACCCGTCCATGTTTGCCCTTGCCGTGGCCATGGGCTGCGACGCCTTCGATTCGGCAGCCTATGCCCTTTTTGCCAAGGACGGCAGGTACCTGACGCCCTGGGGCTCCTGGCACCTGGAGGAACTCTCCGAACTGCCATGCCCCTGCCGGGTCTGCCGGGACCATACCACACGGGAACTCCGTGAGGATCCGGAGAGGGAACGCCTCCTGGCGATCCACAACCTGCAGGTGACCCTCGCCGAGATTGCCCGGATCCGGCAGGCGATCCAGGACGGGGTCCTCTGGGAGCTGGTGGACGAACGGTGCCGATCCCACCCCCGCCTGCTGGAGGGGTACCGGGAACTGCTGGGGTACACGGAGACCCTGGCCCCCCTGGATCGGGCCACCAAGCGGCGGTTCTTCTACCGAGGGGATGAGTCCTGCCAGCGGACCGAGGTGATCCGGTACCGGGAGCAGCTCGCAAACCTCACGCCGGGGCCGAAGGTGCTCGTCACACTCACGGGCGAAGGGCTGCCCGGGTACACCGACATCCTTCTCTTCCGGCCACCTTTTGGCCCGTACCCACGGGAACTCTCAGAGACTTTTCCCATCGGCCAAACCGAGATCCCGGCCTGGGACCGGGCCCTGGTCTCGGCGGGATGCGAGGGTATCCGCAGGCTGGCAGAGACCCACCCGGAGTGCATCGTCACCGTCCTCTCGCCCTCCCGATGGGCAGATCTCACGAGGGCAATCCTCCCCGGAATCGAGGTGATCGATGCCCCGGATTGACCTCCGGTACCGGGACGGCCTTGCCCGGGCAGGGACGGCTGAGGTGGAAGGCCGCACGCTGACCTCCCCCGCCGTTGCCGACGTGGAGGAGCTCTTCCCGGACCTGGGGAACCAGTCAGGCACCAATGTCCCCCTGGCGGCAGACGCGGAGTTCGTGGCATCGTACCTCCACCCGATGGCCAGTCCCTGCGTCGTGGTCCACCCCCTGGCCTGCGGCCATGCCGACCACGGGGACTGCGTGGTCGTGGCCAACTGGCACACGGCCCTCCCCCGGTCCTCGGACTTTATCCGGTGGCTCACGGCCATGAAGACGGTGGTTCCCCCGGATACCCTCTGGTATGCCCCTGCCTCGGCCCTCCCCTCCACGGTACACCTGCTCGCGTACGCCGGGTTTGACCTCTTCGATACGATTGCTGTCGACCTGGCCTCGGCGCAGGGGCTCTTCTGTACGCCAGAGGGTCAGGAACCGGATACGGGCGCCGGAAACGAGCTCTGCGGCTGCGAGGGATGCCGCAATGGCGATCTCCGGCTCCACAACCGGCTGGCCCTCGACCGGGAGCTGGCACTGGTCCGCCACCGGATCCAGGAGGGCCGGCTCCGGGAACTGGTGGAAGCCCGTTCCCGGCTGCATCCCGCCCAGGTGGCGATCCTGCGGCTGCTGGATGGAGAGTACCCCTTCCTGGAGACGTACGCCCCCATCGCCCGTTCCGGTCCCCTCCTGGCCACCACGGGCGAAGCCCTCAGGAGGCCGGAGATCCGCAGGTTCGGGGAACGACTCACCGATCGGTATCTCCCGCCACGGTCGGACGTGGCAGTGCTCCTCCCCTGCTCGGCGCGGAAACCCTACTCGGCATCGAAGAGCCACCAGAAGTTCCGGGCAGCGGTCCGGGACCGGGCCCACGAGCTGATCGTCACCTCCCCGCTGGGGCTCGTACCCCGGGACCTGGAGCGGGTCTACCCTGCCGCCCACTACGATGTGCCAGTCACCGGCTACTGGGACCGGGAGGAACTGGCCATCATCTCGTCGGTCATCGCCCGGTACCTGGCCTGCCACCCGTACAGGAGGATCATCGCCCACCTGGAGGGCGGCGCCCTTGAGGCGG
>JAJRDC010000201.1 GCA_028678635.1 Methanomicrobiales archaeon | reverse complement strand
GCCAGGTAGGGGACTGGATCGCAAAGGAAGTCGCGAAGCGGTGACACTCCGAATTTCTGTCTTTTTCCCGTCAATTCTTTTTCCGGACGCTTCGGCGGGAGGGGGCACGCCCCCTCCCGGTCCCTCCCCCGTGAGGATAGCCTGATCCGGGTTGTCAGTGGAAACCGACCTGGGGGATTATCCTCAATGGGAGGGGGGACACCCACGCGGCGGGGGGAACCGCAGGTTCCCCCCAGGAGCGTCCCGGCTGTAATCCGCATGTGCATGATACCATAGTGAATTGATCTGCGAAAGCTGCAGGCGGGCCGGCGGTGTGGGAAAACCTGCAGGATCATCTTCATCGTGCGGGAGCACAACCACCCAGCTGGAGTTACAGGCGGGATGGGCATGAGCGAAGAACAGAAAGAGAGGGTGGTGAGAAGGCTCTTCGAAGCATTCGGGCGGGGCGACATCCCTGCTGCCATGGAACTCTTTGGCGAAGACGTGGAGTTCCGGTCACCGGTGACACGGACACGGCATGACATCCTCACCTGGGCCCGCCCCCGCCGGGGGCGTCGGGAGGTCCTGCAGTTCTTCTCCGAGATGGGGGCAGAGGTGGCACCGGAGCCCTTCCAGGTCCTGGGTATGATCTCGAAGGGAGACACAGTGGTCGTGGAAGGTCGGAACAGTGGCACAGTGCGGTCCACCGGAACAAGGTTCACCCATGACTGGGTGATGGTCTTCTCCTTCAGGGATGGGAAGATCACGCGGAACGATCATTACTATGATTCTGCGGATCTCCTGGCAGCGTACCGGTAGGTGTACAGACTCCAAGGTAGGATCCGGCAACCCACCCTCCCTTCGGCAGGGCATCCCCTGTCTCCCCGGGGAACTGGCAGGGGACAACGATCCCTTGTCTCGGGGTCAGGAGAAATCACCATATTTATTATCCCCCGGTCCGGAGTGATGTAGTGGATACATCAGGGCAGGGAGGCCGGTGGAGTCCCCGGTGGAGGATGCCCGCAGAGGTTGCCTGGGATGCATGGCCCTCCTCGCCCCTGGAGGCCTGGAAATGACAACACAGCTCATGAAGGATATGACCGGTCTCATCACCACCTGGCAGCCCCGGAAGGTCTACCACTCGCCGCCCCGGTACCTGGACGACCTGAAGAAGTTCGTGATGGAGAAGATGGCCCTGCCCCCGGCCCTCCGGTTCTCGGCGTCCCGGAAGACGGCAGTAGAGTTCGTGGACGGCGGTACGCTGGACTTCGGCGTGAACCGGAAAACGGGGACCGCCACGGAGTCCGTCGGGATCATCATGAAGCGTGACCTCCTCACGCTCCCCGACCTGAGGCTCCTGATGGCGCAGATCCAGCAGGAGGACGGGAAGTTCGGCGAGGTGATCCTCCTCATGCTGGGCGAGGTCAATCCCGACATGGAGGCCAAGCTCAACCATTTCCTGACAGAGAGGAAGTCCAGAAGTGCGTTCTGCGTGATGAAGAAGTAAGGCAAACCATCCCTTTTCTTGGCAGACTCTCTGCCATTGTTTTCACCCTCACCGAGAGGCCTTACCAGGTGAAAGGATTCCCGGGACCCGGTCACCTGGTCCTTCCTTCACTTCCTCCTGCCCCCCACCTGCATATCCCGGTGGACACGTGACGGATTCAGGGAAAAGTTTACCATAGTGAAATAGAATTCGTATCTTGTATGATGAGACAACTCGTGGCGGCGGCCATTTTCGTCTTGGGGGTGGTGGGGGCGGCGATTCTCGTGATGATCGCCCACCCGATTACAGGAGTCATCCTTGCCTTTGCGGCAACGGTCATCGCCGCGGTGATCTACCGATCAACTCCGGATGATGAAACCTAAATCCACCGCGTGTTCCATGTACAACCGTAGAGGCCCGGTTGTTCCGGCACTGGCTCCTGGAAACGGCGAGGGTACCGCCCGTCGGAGGCCGGGATGACGCCACCTCATCAATCCCGTCCAGCCTGATCCTTCGTCAGCCCCTGCCCCGGGCCCGGTCCATGCAGGCGTTCAGCACCTGTTCCATCAGGTCCAGCGCGCCTTCTATGCCGGCCAGGGGCCGTGCCCGGAGCTGGATCCGGCCCCGCAGGGGGAGGGTGATCCCCACGAACGCGCTCTGCGGGTGCACCATCCTCTCGTATGAGGATCCCAGGATCAGGTCTGGCTGTTCCCGGTCCAGCACGGCACGGATCTCCTGGAGGGACGTCATTTGCGTGACAGGAAACCGTGACAGCCCCGGCCTGTTCCGGCTGCCGATGGCCACGACCTGCGTGTCCAGGAACGTGGTGAGCATCTCCGCGGCAGCGACCGCCGGAGCAGCCATCCCGAAGATGGCCACGGCCGGGGGATCGTGCCGGCGCAGGAACTTGTCTGCCACGTAGGCAATCCGTTCCTCTGCCTGCCGGATTTCACGCAGGACAGGATCCGGATCGGTCCCGGGGCATGCGTCCGCCAGCGCCTCAAAGGATGCCCTCGTGTTCCTGAGTCCCAGGAGGGACCCGATCCTCTGTCCCGCGCCCCCTGCCAGATCCGGATTCACAGAGAGACTCGACGGCGCTGCCCGGTGCAGCCGGTCCAGCGTGGTATCGGAAAAGAGGGTGGCCGTGGCAGCACCGGAGAGGGCCAGCAGGCGTTCCGCCTCCCGCCGGTTCCCCCGGGCGAAGGAATCGGCAGGGTGGAGGCCGTCCAGGTTCACACCGGGGGTCTCCGGGTCCGCACAGGGTGCGAGGGCCTCCATGGCAAGGCGGTACCCCTCCTCCATGCCCCCGCAGAAACCCGGGCTGTCCACCACCAGGATATCCCGGAAGGTGCCGGTCCCCGAGGGATCCTCGCCGGTGAGGGCGGTGACACAGGTGGTGACGACCGCGATCCTCCGGTAGCGGTCCGGGATGGTGCAGAGGACCGCTTCCAGGCGCTCCCCCCCGCCGAAGATCACCTCTGGTTCCTGCAGGAACGTGCCGAAGAGCTCCCCCGGCATGAGGGTTGCCGGGTAGTAGTAGCAGCCGCTGGAGCCGTGGATCACCACGGCCAGGTCACGGATGCCGGAGAGGCAGGAGACTGCCCCGGCCATGGCACAGGGCCAGACCGGGTTCGCGCACGCGGTACAGTTCTTCGCCCTGCGGATCTGCTCACCCATGGATGGCCCGCCTCCACCGGTGCAGCAGGTGCCGGATCCCTGCGGTCCCAACCGGCAGGGGGTCTGGCAGGGGCACCGCCGTGCCGTGCCTGTCAATCTGCAGGTCAAGTGCCGCCGCCAGTTCCTGCACCAGCTGGGCATCCTCCCCGGACCCTGATGCGGACGGGTTCCAGATACGGGATCCCAACAGGTCCGAGAACCGGGAGAGCAGCTCCTGCTGCACCTCTTCCTCCCTCCGGACCGCCTCCGCGGGATTCACCCCGAGGAGGTTCCCTGCCCGGGCCAGGAAGAGGAGGGTCCCGGCCAGGCCTACCGGGTATCCCGGCATGAAGGGTGTCCCGTACCGTTCCCTGCACCGGTCCCCCAGGGGAGCCAGGTCAGGTTCCCGCAGGACGTTCAACCGGGACGACGCGAGCCGGTGGAGTGCATCCCACTCCATCCCCCGCACCAGGCGGAGATCGACCCGGGCCCCCAGCTGCGCGAGCAGCCGCCGCATCTCCTCGCCGTGGACGTCCACCTCGTACTCCAGGTTTTTCTCTCCTACGAGTACCACGCCCCCGGGCCCGTCTGCCCGGTCTCCTGCACAGCCGGCGATGGCGTGGAGGGCCCGGTGGAACCCGTCCCGGAAAACCCCGCCAAGGAACCCCGCCGTCGGGATGTGGACCACGGGCACCGGCCAGTCTCTGCCGCAGACCGCTGCGGTGTCATCACCGATGGTCTCCACCACGCAGGTGGAGAGGACAAAGACCACCGGAGGGTCCCGTGCGGCCGCCTCCCGGATGGCAGCGGCCAGGGCCTCCTCGCCGCCAAAGATCACGCTGCCCTCGTCCAGGTCTGTGGAGAGGAGGAGAGGCAGATCCGGCGTATCGTTCTCGAGGGTGATGGCATGGAGGAGGGAGAGGTTGTGCTGGGCACACCCGGCCGGGCCGTGGATCACCGTGACCGCGTCCCGCACCTGGGTGGTCACCGAGAGGGCGCCCGAGAGCGTGCACCCCTCAAGCCGCGAACCGGAGGGCAAGGGCTTCAAGGTCATCCATGGAGAGGGGGGTGGGGATCACCAGATCCGTGTTCGACATCACCGCATGGGCGAGTTCCCGGTACACGGCTGCCTGGGGCGATTCGGGTGCGTACTCGATCACCGTCTGCTTGCGCACCTCGGCCATCCGGACAACCCGGTCCCGGGGGATGAAGGTGACCAGGCGGGACCCGATCCGTTCAGCGAACTCCCGGACCAGCGCCTCCTCGTCGGGAATGGAGGCTGAGTTGCAGATGACACCCGCGAGCCGGCACTTCGACCGGCCCCTGCCCGAGAGCCTGGCGATGGCCTTGCAGATGTTATTCGCCGCGTAGAGGGACATAAGCTCTCCCGAGGTGACCAGGTAGATCTCCTCTGCATAGCCCTCCCGCATCGGCATGGCAAAACCCCCGCAGACCACGTCCCCTAAGACGTCGTACACCACCACGTCGGCGGTAAGGGATCCCAGGCGCTCCAGGAGCTGGAAGGTGGCGATGATCCCCCGCCCGGCGCACCCCACGCCGGGCTCCGGGCCGCCGGCCTCCACGCACCGGACCCCCCCGTAGCCGGTGAAGACCACCCGGTCGGAGGTGATACCCTCGTCCCTGCCGTCGCGGAGCTGGTCCAGCACCGTGGGAATCCAGGAGCCGTGGACCAGCATCCGGGTGCTGTCCCGCTTGGGATCGCACCCAATCTGAAGCACCGACAGGCCCAGGTCGGCAAGGGCGGCCGAGAGGTTCGCCGCGGTGGTCGATTTCCCGATGCCCCCCTTGCCGTACAGGGCGATCTGCTTCATGATGCAGCACCGGTTGGATGGCGGGGGATATGTACTTATCTTTGGTTAACGCAAGCGGGGTTGAGTGGCCGATCCTCTGAACCTGGTGAGGACGGGGTTAACCGGGTCCGCACAATTCTGTGCGGGAAAAATAAATCTATCTCATTGATGTTTCCTGCGAGAGTGGCAGAAAATTGTATTCCATGAGATTCCTGCAGGATACCTCGTACCCCTTATCAACATAGTGCCCTGAGTCGGGTAACCTCTTATCATTGACTTTACGTTAATTATTCATATGCAGTAATTATAAATACTTAACAATTCAGGATTTCTTCGGCATACAGGGGAGCAGCCGGCAGGAAGGGAGGGATCACCTGTGGGGGGCAGCATGAGGGGGAGAGATCAGGCACTTGTTCTCATGGTTCTCGGAATCCTGGTCATGAGCCTGCTCGTCCAGGAGGCAGGTGCTGACTCATTCACCATCGGTGATTCCGTCATGACGACCATGGACGTGGATGTCACCGGAAACCCGGGCATCCCTGAAGCCGATCCTACGGTGATGTGGAAAGGGAATACAGGGACCATCACAGACGGGCCAGTAGAGGCTGGTGGGAGCCGGTGGTGGCAGATCTCCTACGATGTGGGGGTCAGCGGCTGGTCGCCCGAAGGGAGCCTGGGGGCCGGTTTCCTGGAACCTGCCCCCGAGCCCCCGCAGCCCCCGGAAGGCTTCGCCAGCCGTGCCGAGTCAGCGATATCCTGGGCCCGGCACCGGGAGGGCAGGGATGACTGGAATTTTCTCTGCATGAAGTTCGTGGTCAATGCATTCATGCGGCAGGAAGGGGCGGCCGCGGGGGGAAACGCCGATGACTTTGCGAGATCGCTCGACAGGTTCGGCCAGGAGCCGGGAGGGTGGCACTCGGCGCCCCGGGGTGCCGTGCTCTTCTTCGAGGGCCGGGGGTCGAATGCCTACGGCCATGCAGCCATCTACCTCGGGAATGGGCAGACGATCGACGCCTTCGGCAGGGTTGGCGAACATTCCCTGGTTGAGTTTGCGGAACACGAGAACGTGGGGCGCTACCTCGGCTGGGCATACCCGCCGGCCACCTGGAGTCCCGCCGTTCCGCCGGTACACCTCACGGTCTCTGTTCATGACAGGAGCGTCTCCGGTCCCCCCCTGACAGGGGTTCAGGTCACCGGTACCGATGGTACCGGGACCTCATTTGATACGACCACGGATGCGGCCGGTGTGGTGGTAATCGACGGAGACCCGGGTGAATGGCACCTCACCTCATCCGGATCGGGATATGGGATCACCTCCTCGGCCCTGCAGGTCCTGCGAGATGACACGCAGGACATGGTGCTGCTGCCCCTTCCGGCGCCATTACCCGACGGGCTGCCGGGCCGGCGTCAGGGTACGCGCGGCATGGCAGAACTTCCGGACAGCCTCGGTTATTTCGTCATCGCCCTCTATACGGGAATCCTTGTAGTCCCGCTGTTCCCTGCAAGAAACCCGACCGGGTCGGAGCGTATACGCCAGGTTAAACAGATAGTCGATACTTCGCAGGGATATTTCCGCGGCGAACGCCCGGCGGTGCGGCCTGTGCACGGGGCAGGTCCCCACGCCGACCGGGATCCATCACTCCGGAAGAACCATCAAGTTGAACACATGTCATTTATTTTCAATTTACTTTTTAAATGAATAATGATAAATACTTAATCTTATCTTTACACGTATTGTACCGGCCCCCGGGGGGGGATCCCGGCGGCCGGGGGTAGGATCCCACACATGAAGCTGCGAACTCCATGGATAGTCTGTCTGATCCTGGTGGCGGGGTTCCTTGTCTCCCCGGCACCGGCCGTGATAGCACGGGGGGACACGGGCCCTGTTTTTGAAGGTGTCTACGGGCTGGCCCTCAGCCGGCCCGTCGCCCTCTCACCGGGGAACGGCACAGCGCCCGGCCCGGAGATCGCCACACTCTCCCCGACACTCGCCTGGAAGGCAGTCACGGGGGCCGCAGACTATTCCGTGTATGTCAGTCAATACCCGTACGGCTCGTCGAACATCGTCTGGTCCAGGGGTGGTATCACCGGAACCTCTGTCACCATCCCGAAGGGGGTCCTGGTCCACGCGGGGAAGTACCGGTGGAACCTCCAGGCCCGGAGCGGCACCGGCTGGTCGTCCGTGTCCAACACCCTCTCTTTCCAGACGCCCCCCTTCCGGGCCCCGGTGGCCCTCGCGCCGGGGTCTGCATCGTCTCCCGGCACCCGGCTCACCACGCTGACACCCACCCTCAGCTGGACGGGATCCGCGGGTGCCGACAACTATTCCGTTGCCATCAGCAGGTACCCCTACGGGTCAGCGAACATTGTCTGGAATCCGCAGGGCATCACCGGCACCTCCGTCACCGTCCCCGCCGGCCTCCTCTCCAGCGGGATGAAATACCGCTGGAATCTGCAGGCCCGGGCAGGGAGTCGCTGGTCACCCGTGTCCACCACCCTCTATTTCCAGGGGCCTGACGCAGGCTCCCTCCCTCAGGTGACGACGAAGGCTGCGGGGAGCGTGGCCAGCACCACGGCCACGCTGCAGGGAACACTCTCCTCCACGGGAGGGCTCCCGTGTACTGCCGGGTTCGAGTACTGGACCGGGAGCGGGTCCCCCACCGCCACGCCCCGCGTGACCCTCACCGCGACGGGATCCTTCAGCCAGGACCTGAAGGGCCTCTCGCCGGCCACCACCTACCAGGCCCGGACCGTGGCAGAGAACGCGAAGGGGAAGGTGGTGGGGAACACCGTCTCCTTCACCACCGCCCCGCAGGCGTACCTGGAGGGGATCGACGTCTCGGTCTACCAGCGGACCATCGACTGGACAAAGGTCGCAGCAGCAGGGAAGTCCTTTGCCCTGATCCGCTCCAGCTACGGCGATGTGAAGACCGACTCCACCTTTGTGACCAATATCCAGGGTGCCACCGCGGCAGGGATCCGGGCCGGACCGTACCACTGCAAGGGATTCGGGCTCACCTCCTCCACCTCTGATGCTGCCGTCATCGCGGATGCGAAGTCCGAGGCCGCCTACTTCCTGGAGGTGGCCGGCGACTACGTCAGTGACGGGTACCTCCGCCCGGTGCTGGACGTAGAGCAGGAGGATGCCACGGCCATGGAATCGGCCAAGCTGAACCTCTGGATCACCACCTGGATCTCCGAGGTCAGGTCAGAAAAGGGGGTCGAGCCCTTCGTCTACACCAGCCAGTCCGTGGCCCAGTCGTACCTGAACGAGGAGAACCGGGGCTATGCCCGGTGGATCGCCCGCTGGGGGAGCTCGGAACCCTCCGTGGGCTGGGACTTCTGGCAGTACACCTCCACCGGGAAGGTGTCCGGGGTCCAGGGTACGAGCGCCGGGTACGTGGACCTGGACCGGTTCCGCGGCGACCTGGCCCGGCTCGATGCCGAGTACGTCATCTGAACTCCTCGGGCATCACTACCCCCCCTCTTTTTCATCTCCCTTTTTCTCTCCTCCCCCACGGACCTGGTGGAACGCCGCGGCGATGGGAACCATGACCGGTCATGTGCAGATCAGGGTCCGGCCGGAGGAAGAGATCTCACCACGGGGCAGGACGAAAACCCCAGGTTCATCAGGATGAATCGCCCACCTCCTTCTATGGCCCTGACATCCGGCGGCACTTTCGTGGTCATCATGGTCATGGGTGCCGCACTCCTGATTTTGTTCGTGACAACCGCCATCCTCGGGGTACTCGCCCTGAGGGAAAAGGTTCCCGTCACCTGGCATCTCACGATGGCGATCGTATCCATCGCGCTCCTGATCATCCACGGGGCCATTGCCATGGCATACTTCCTGGGATTATAGCGGATCGCTGCCGTGCAGAAAAGAGAAGAGGGGATTGGACTCCCCTCTGTCCCCGTGATGTTCAGGTCACCGTGATGGTTCCTGTCATTGACGGATGGATACCGCAGTGGTACCGGTAGGTGCCAGGAACCGTGAACACGAAAGAATACGATGATCCCTTCCCCAGGGAATTACTGCGGAAGGAAGCCGGCGCAGAAGCGTCGCTGACCACGGTGTGCGAAGCCGCATCCTGGTTCGTCCACGTGACGGTGGTTCCTTTCGCAATGGCAAGGTTCCCGGGACTGAATGCAAAATTCTGGATCGTCACCGATGCGGACCCGCCCTGAGTGGCTGTCGGCTGCGTGGTGGGAGGGATCGTGGTCGGTGATGGGGTGGTTTCCCTGGTGGTGGGAACTGCCGTGGTTGGGGTGGGTGTCGCCGGAGGTCCTGAAGGCTGGGTTGTACAGCCACAGGCGATGATCAATCCAATCAGCATACATCCGAGCATTAGATGGAGTCTGTTCATGTCGAATCTCCGTGCCGCTGATCAGCCTGCGCCGGCAGATCCATAAACCTGCTGCCTGTTCCCAGACCCTGAAAAGAGTCATGGGGAGCAGGAGAAGGGATAAGATACGCCATTCGCACTGTCGATTGCGCCCATATATTTATCAGTTACAGAGTGTTTGATAATTTATTGCCACCTGGGAGGGACCCGGATCCCACCCGGGAGTCATCCACCGTCGCTCGCCGGAAAGATTGACACCACGTCCCCGGCGACGAGCGGCGTATCCAGTCCTTTCAGGAACTCGATGTTCCGGCCGTTCAGGAGGATGAGGAGGGCAGGGTGTTCCCGGGAGCGGGGAGTCCCGGGTTTCCCATGGGGATCCGTGATTTCCAGCCCTGACAGTTCCACAGCTGCCCTGACAGTGGCATTGAAAGGGAGGGTGACCCGGCGTTCCCTCGCTCCGACCCCGGCCAGGAACCCGGCCAGGCGGACGGTAACCTTCATGGATCCTTCGCGGGATCGCCGAAAGTCCGGTCAATCCAGCCGGCGATCTCATCACGGACCGATCGGAACCCGGCCATGATCTCTTCTTCAGTACCTGTGAACGAGGCCGGGTCGGTGAAGTCGATGTGCAGGGTTTTCCTTGTCCAGGGGAAAGCGGGGCAGACTTTCGCCGCTTGATCGCAGACTGTGACCACCAGGTCCATCTCCTGCCCGATGAACTCCGAAAGGTCCTTGGACCGGTGTTCGGAGATGTCGATCCCTCTCTCGGCCATCACCCGGACCGCGTGGGTGGAGAGCCGGGATGCCCGGGCGCCGGCGCTGAAGGCCTCGTACCGGTCCCTGTACCTGGCCTTCAGATAACCCTCCGCCATCTGGGACCTGGCCGCGTTGTGGTTACAGAGGAAGAGGACCTTCTTCTTTCCCGTGACAGGTTCGTCCATGGATCCTCCCTGCGCGAAAAGAGAATCGTCCCCCTTCAGGAACTAGCGGTGGCTCACGGTGCCGGATTCCTTCCCGGTAAAGTAGAGACGGCAGTGGCACTGTCCCCGCTCTGCCAGTTCCTTTTCGTGGTACTCGCAGGGGCAGATGATGGCCCGGTCCTTTTCCGGATCCCCGCTCCGGATCCGGCAGGGGCAGTAACGCTCGCCGAACCGCTTCTGGTTCCTGGCCAGTCCCCGGATCACGACCCTGAGTTTGTCCTTGTCCGGGTTCAGCATCCAGCCCTTCTCCTTCGCGTACTTCCGGGCCCAGCGGAGCATCTTCTCTTCCGCTTCCTGATCTTCGGTCATTCCCGTCCCTCGATGTCGGCCGGAGACCCCGCGCCCCGGGGCGTCAGGCAGATGAGGTACTTCTCTTCCCGTCGCACGATATACCCAGCGATCCGGGGCCGATCAGACCAGCCCGTAGTGTTCCAGCAGGATCCGGATCCCGATAAGGATCAGGACGAGGCCGCCGAGGAGCTCCATCCCCCTGCCGTAGGCCTCCCTGATTCTGCCCCCGAGGAGGGCCCCGGCCAGGGCGATGGCAAAGGTGATCCCTCCGATGACCAGCGCCGGGACCAGGATGCCCGGTGAGAGAACCGCGAGCGAGATCCCCACCGCCAGGGCATCGATGCTTGTTGCCACCGACAGGATGAGGAGGGTGGAGAGGGTGAGGTCCGCCGGGGCCTCCTCCTCCCCCCGGGACTCGAGTATCATCCTCGACCCGATGACGGCCAGGAGCGCAAAAGCAACCCAGTGGTCAATGGGGGCGATGATCCCGAGGATGAGGGTACCGGCGCCCCAGCCCAGGGCGAGCATCCCTGCCTGGAAGATGCCGAAGGCAACGGCGATGCGGAGCGCGTTTTCCACCCTGCCCTCCCCTTCCGCAACGCCGGCCACGAGGGCCACGGCGAAGCAGTCCATGGCAAGACCGATGGCAATCAGGACGAGATCCAGCCATTCCATGGGGCGTCTCGGCGTTCAGGGAGATCGGGACACCGGTTCCGGAAACAAAAAGAGGCGGGGGCCGGCGGGTCCAGCCCCTGATCACCGGGGATCTGGCTACTTAGCACCGCGCTTGCCCAGGTGATGGTCCATCATGAAGAGGAGGGCAACACCCTTCTCCACGCTGGCCAGCTTCAGCCGGTACACGATGTCCCCGGCGTTCCGCTCCTCCTCCACCTGCTCGTCCACGAACCACTGGAGGAAGTTGAAGGTGGCATAGTCCTTCTCGGCCGCCGCCAGGTCAACGGCTTCATGGATGTGGCCGGTCACCTTCTGCTCATGGGCCAGCACGTGCTCGAAGGCATCCAGGGGGGACTTCCACTCAGTCTTCGGACCCTCGACGGGCTTCAAAGTGACCCGGGCTCCCTGGTCCACCAGGTAGCCGTAGAACTTCATGCCGTGCTCCATCTCCTCCTTCGCCTGGACCTTCGTCCACGCGGCAAAGCCCCGGAGGTTGATGGACTCGAAGTAGGCCGACATGGAGAGGTACAGGTACGAGGAAAAGAACTCGCGGATCATCTGCGCGTTCAGCGCGTCACGAATGTTGTCCTTGATCATGGGATATCACCACAACTGACGGAGAATGATTGGGAAGACATCTATTTATGCATTGAGGAAAAGGGCACATCGTACCCCCCCGTTGTGGTTCGGGCCGCCGGCGGGGATCCCCCGGTCCACTCCTCCCCTCAGAGTTCTTCCAGGTGCCGGCGGAGGGCCGCCTCCCGCTCAGCCGGGGACTGGGAGGCGACCCGGAACCAAGACTCGAAGGTGGGTTTCTCCACCGAGTAGAATGTCCCAAGGGGGATGGGGGATTCCCGGTTGTAGTCCCATTCCCGTATCTTCCTGCATGCCGCGTCAAAGTCCGTGGTATCGTGCCCCGAGAGGGGGTAGGTGAGCCGGTCGTACATCTCGTGGACATCGTTGTAGGTGGCGCAGATCTGGAGCACGTCCACGAAGGAGAATCCCCGGTGCCCGATGGCCTCCCGGATCAGGCCTTTCAGCTGCGGCTGTTTCCGGGTGTAGCCCCGGGCGACGTGGGTGCCCCCGCCTGCGAGCACCAGCTCCAGCGGGTTGAAGGCCGGTTCCACGGTCCCCTTTGGCGTGGACCGGCCCCGGAATCCCAGGGGGGAGGTGGGAGTGTACTGCCCCGTGGTGAGCCCGTAGACACGGTTGTTGTGGATGAGCACCGTCAGGTTCACGTTGCGCTTGGCGGCAAAGATCAGGTGGTCCAGCCCCTCGGCGTAGGCATCGCCGTCCCCGGCGCAGCAGATCACCGTGAGGTCGGGATTGGCGAGGGCGATCCCCGTCGCTACGGGCATCACCCTCCCGTGGATGGCGTAAAAGGAGTTCACGTCCAGGTAATCGGCCATCTTGGCGTGGCAGCCGATGCCGGTGACGAGAACCACCCTCTCCAGGGGCAGCTCCTTCTCTGCCATCTCCAGGAGCACCGTCTTCAGGGCATGCTGGATCGAGAAGTTCCCGCAGCCGGGGCACCAGGTGTTCTGGGCGTCCGTGATCAGGGTCCCGGCGGTCATGCGGCCACCTCCCGGACCCGCGCCTCCAGGTCTTCCAGGGAGAACGGCCTCCCGTCGTACTTGAGGATGCGGTCATGGACCCTGATGCCCTCTGCCGCGGCCAGCCGCGCCAGCTGCCCGGTGGTGTTCTGTTCCACGGCCACGACCCGGTCCGCCGCCGAGAGGGCTGACCGGAGGGCATCGGCCGGGAACGGCCAGAGGATCACCGGCTGGACGACCCGTATGCCGTGAGGACCTGCCACCTCGGTGCAGGCGTCGGTGCAGGAGCCCCACGTCAGGAGCACCGTCCTCGCATCCGCGGGGCCTGTGGAGAGGACCGCGGGCAGCCCTGCCACCTCCTTCGCCAGGGCGGTCGCCTTCCGCAGGAGCTTCTCCTGGAGCCGGGCCGTGAGCACGGGATCCTCGGTGCTGATCCCCCGCTCATCGTGGGTGTAGCTGTTCACCTTCACGGTCTGGCCCTGGGCCGGTGGCGAGAGCCAGGGGGAGACACCGAAGGGGGTATCGGCGTACCGGGCATAGGTCCCCTTCCCGTCCCAGGGGACGGGGTCTGCAGGGACCGCAGGGGGGACCTCAGGATCAAAGTCGGCGGCCCCCTCGGCCATGTTCTTGTCCACGAGCACAAAGGCCGGGACCTGGTACTTCCAGGCCAGGCGGAGCGCAGTTGCCGACCAGGGATACGCCTGGGCCGGGTTGGCCGGCGCCACCACCAGGCGCGGGAACTCGCCCTGGCCGGCGGAGATGGCAAAGTGGAGCTCGGTCTGGCAGGAGTAGGTGGGGAGGCCGGTAGAGGGGCCGGGCCGCTGGCCCAGGACGATGACCACCGGGATTTCGGACATGCCGGAGAGGCTCAGGCCCTCGGTCATCAGGCAGAACCCTCCCCCCGAGGTGCCCACGGCCACCCGTTCTCCGCCGTACGCGGCCCCGAGGGCCATCAGCATGACCCCGATCTCGTTCTCGGGGTGCACCACCTTGAGACCGTAGCGGTCGGCGTGCTGCGCCAGGAAGTGCAGGAGGTTGGAGGTGGGGGTCATGGGATAGGCGATGAAGGAGGAGAGGCCGCCGGCCAGGAGGCCGAGGCCCGTGGTCTCGTTGCCGGTGAGGACCGGAAACCTCCCCTTCCGGGGGAGCTCCGGTATCTGCCGGAGTGTGCTCCCGACCGAGTAAACCCCCCGGGCCACCGCCAGGTTGGACTCGATCCCCCGGGGGATCTCCCTCCGGAGCACCCCTTCCAGGGTCTCCCAGGGAATCCCTGCCGCACAGGAGAACCCGGCAATGACCCCGGTGTTCCGGGCGATCTCCGGTGCCCGGGTCTCCTTCAGGATTCGTTCGAGGGGGAGGCCCACACCTCCTTCCGTATGGACCGTGTAGTCGTCATAGATGAGGATCCCACCGGCCGTGAGCCTCGTCCGGTGCCGGTCCACCGTCTCCTGGTTCAGGGCCAGGACAAAGTCCACCCGGTCCCGGTGGGTGAAGACAGGACGATCTGCCGCCCGGATGATGGAGAAGTTGTGGCCGCCCCGGATCAGGGACGGGTAGTCGTAGTACAGGTACACGTGGTAGCCCTGCCCGTGGAGGAGGCTGCAGAGGACCATGCCTGCCTTGTTCAGCCCTTCCCCTGCTCTGCCCCCGATGAGCACCGAGTATTCCGTCATGGTTCGCCACGCCTCCCACAGGGATCACTCCCCTGATCCATAAAGGAATGCATGAAACGCAGAAATCCCCGGAGGAGGGGGCGAAGGGGAGGCAGGCCCCATGGGATTCTGCGGTAAAAGGATCTCCCACAATTAACCCTTTTCAATTGACTTTTCTGGATTTTGGGGAATGCCCCACGATTACATCGAGATTATCGCACACTTTCATAGTTATGCTGGTAATTACAAGCAATTACAAAGCGGAATACTTAAATAGAATGGTCACATACTACCCTTTGCCAGCGGTGGAAGTACGAGTGTACTGACACCGGCATCATGAGACCCGCCGCCGGCATCCACGGTTCCGGTGCACCCACCGGGACCGGGGGCCGGGGGAGAGAGAAACCGATGCCACACAACCACCCCACCAGGAAGCAGGGATTCGGATGCAGGGAACCCGGGAGACTCGGGAAGTCCGGGGCCCCTGCAGAAACCTGCTTCCGGCTGCCTGCATGGAGGCGGTCCGGAGGGGTGGCCCCCGTGATGGCTGGCATTTCAACCACCATCCTCCTGGGCATTGCTGCCCTCTGGGAACCGTTCTGCCAGATACCGTTTGCCAGTGGTTCACCTCACGTCCCAGGCTCCGGGCCTGCCATCCTCGTGCCCGCGGCCGCCTATCTCAATGCCGCCCCTGTACCTACCGGGGATTCGGGAGCGGCCATGGGGCAGAACCGGTTCCCCACATATTTCACTCTGCGCACATCCCTCACGCACACTCTTTATGCACGATCCCGTGCATCCTCCTTACAGTTCACCGGGGAATAGCTCCATCCTCGCATTCCCCTTTTTGACACGGACGATGCACGGGAGTGAATACTCCGCGCCGTTTCGCGGGTAGGACTGTGATCGTTACGGATCCTGGTTCCCGGTGAACCACGGGACCGCCCCGTGCCGGGGACGATCATGCGGGAGATGAGAGTCCTGGTCCTGGGAGATCGGCGGAGAACATGACGGGCCGCCATATCCTGACGGGAAACGAATGGGGGAAGGAGGGGGGGATCCCCCTCCACAGAAAGAGGGGTGTGAGTGGCTTACTTTTCCAGGATCGCTTCCGCCTCGTCCCGGTAGGCATCCATCACGTAGGGGATCCCCGAGACCTTTGTTGCCTCTTCCGTGAGGGACATGAGGTCTGCCCGGGAAATAGTGCCCAGGGTGAAGTTGCGCGAACCCGCCATCAGCTGCTGGAGGCCGGTCCGGAACCGCTGGGCATAGGTGTAGATACCGATGGCGCCGGTCGGGATCTCCTTGAACCGGTTGCCGTACTTCGCCTTCAGTTCCTCGTAGGAGACAAAGATCTCCTCCGCCGACTTCCCGTACTTGGAGACGGTGTTGGGCAGGTTGCCCTCCTTCAGCCACACGCCGATGTTCTTCCCCACCATGCCGGGGATCATGAGGCCCCGCCCCATACAGACTGCCTTCACGTAGGGGGCACCCATGGCGATGGCCTTGAAGACGCTGTCCTCGGAGGAGAACCCGCCGGCCATGGCGATGTCCGGGACCCGCCGGCCCTTCTTCTCCAGTTTCTGTGCAAAGTCGTAGGCCATGGCCTGCAGGTAGAAGGTGGGGATTCCCCACTCGTTCATCATGGGCCAGGGGCTCATCCCGGTTCCGCCCGGCGCCCCGTCGATAGTGAGCAGGTCGATCTTCGCCTCGGACCCAAAGCGCATGGCCATCGCCAGTTCGACTGCCGAGTAGGCACCGGTCTTTAAGGTGACCCGCGTGAAGCCGAGGTCCCGCAGGCGGTCCACCTCTTCCAGGAGACCGTCGCCGCTGACAAAGCCGAGGCGGGAGTGGCGTTCGAACTCCTTGATGGCACCGGCCCGGAAGGCCTTCTGGACGTCCGGGAGGGTCGGGTCGGGGAGCACGATGTACCCCCGCTTCTTCAGTTCGAGGGCCCGCTCCAGGGTCTTCACCTTGATCTCGCCGCCGATGCACTTGGCTCCCTGCCCCCACTTCAGCTCGATGGTGTCCAGGTGGTGCTTCGCGGAGACGTACTCGGCGGTGCCGAGACGGGTGTCCTCCACGTTCATCTGGACCAGGATCTCGCCATAACCCTCGTGGAACTTCCTGTACGTGTCGATCCGCCGGTCCATCTCAGGGGATTTGGAGACCTTCCCCTTGCTGTCCAGGACCAGGTCAGGGTCCACCCCGCAGACATTCTCGCCGCAGACGATGGTGATCCCCGAGATGGCGGCACCGATGGCAAAGTGCTCCCAGTTCTTCCGGGCGATATCGGTGGATCCCAGGGCCCCCGTGAAGATGGGGACCCGGAGTTTCACCTTCCTGTCCCATCCGTAGGATGTCTCGGTGTTCACACCGGTGAAGACCGCCGTGTCAGGCCCGATGTCCGTCCCCGCAGGAAGCCCCTTTGCCCCCTTGGCGTATCCCTGGATGTTCAGGTGGGAGTAATCGATGGGGTAGTCCTTGTCTGCCCCTGCGGTCATCTCTCCGAACGGACCGGGATACAGTACTTCACGTCCACGGAATGTGGAGAGCCAGATGTCACACTGTCCCTTGCACCCGTCCAGGCATCGGGTGCAGATGCCGGACATGGGAACCACGTTTCTCGAGCGGTTCGACGTGCCCAGGGCTTCGTTTGCGTTGGGTCGCCTCAGGTTCATGCGAAAA
>JAJRDC010000114.1 GCA_028678635.1 Methanomicrobiales archaeon | reverse complement strand
GGGCCAGCCCCGGGGACCGGGTGGGCGTTGCCCTGAAGGGCGTCGAGGCCTCCGAGATCGAGCGCGGTGACGTGCTGACGGCTGACCCTGCCATCCTCATGTCCCGGGAGTTACGGGCCCCCGCCACGCTCGTTCCGTGGTGGCCCACGCCAATCCGGGAGGGGATGGTGGTGCACTTGGGCCACTGGATGCAGTTCCTCCCCGCCAGGGTCACCGCCGTCGAGACAGGAGCGGACTGGAGGCAGCCTGTTCTTACCCTCACCATGGAGCGATCCATGGTCCACCCGCCGGGGCGATCCGCGGTGCTCACCCAGCTGGAAGGCGGGAAACTCCGGGTCGCCGGCACCCTCCGGCTGCCGTGACCTTCGCGGCGGCTGATGCATGGATTTTATGAAGTAGGTTTTCATCCAACAGGATAATGACAGGTGGGACGCTCCAGGGGGGACCTGATGGTCTCCTCCCGCGGTTTTCTGTGATTGCTCTTCCCGGGGATTCCTAGATATAATGTGGGAGGGGGCGCTGCCCCCTCCCGTTCCCTCCCCCGATGAGGATGGACCACAACGTCAATAGGTGGTTCAGGATGGATCCCCGGTTCCCTGAAACCGCCGGGGGGCCGCCCACGCGGCGGGGGGCGGAGTCCTCCCAGGAGCATCCCGGTAGTGTGCAACGAATGGGGAAAACCGACAGGTTCGGGAGGTAAGGGGCCGGTGTGCCCTCACCATGCGTCAGCCGTACTTCATCTTGAGGGCCAGGAGGATACCGACGAGCCCGATGGTGGCCACGTTGGCGGCGATCATGGGGAACGAGTTGATCTCCATCCCGTACCAGGTCCAGAGCACGATCCCCGCGAGGAACACACCAAGCATCACCGCCGAGAGGTCGTGGGTGGACCGGCTGCGCCAGGCCCGGATCACCTGGGGGAGGAAGGCAATGGTCGTGAGGAAGCCGGCCAGGAGGCCCACCGCGGTCGTTCCGTCCATATGACCAGAACCCTTTGCCCCGCACGATGATAAAACGATGCCGGGGAGGGGGGAAAGTGATCCTCTTGCTAGACCAGCGGGTCAGGGAGGGATCCCTTCCCCCCGGCCACCGGCAGGCGTTCCCCCTTCACCAGGAAGGATGATCCGGTCTCGCGCAGCTTGGCCAGGATCACCTCCTTTCCCGCAGGCGTGAAGGCAAAGACGGGAACCCCGGTCCCCGCCTGCACGAGAGCGGATGATCCCAGGTCCCGCAGGTGCCGTGAGGCGCAGGCGGTCACGAGATCGCAGGCACCTGCCATCCTCTCCGCATCTCCCCGACTTATTCCTGTCGTGTGGACCGCGAAGATGACGGCGCGCGGGTGGAGGGCACGGATCCGGATGGCATCGTCCGCCGAGGCCACCGTCACCGCGAACCGGCGGTGCCCCCTGACCGCTGCCAGGTCGGCCCCCGACGGCATATCAATGGTGGCGCCGCGCGGATCCAGCACCTCCCCGCCCAGGGACCGGATCCCGGAGATGACATCCGGGATAGGGGTGGTGCTGACCAGTCCTGACATCCGGCCCCCGATCCCCTGCACCATGTCCGGGCGGGTGACAACGACGGTACCGGCCCCGTCGCAGGCCAGTACCACGGCAGAGACAAGCCCCTCCCGGAGGGCAGTCCCCAGCAACTCCGATGCCCCGAACAGGACGAAGTCGCGGTCTGCCAGCAGTTCCCGGGTACCCGTGCACATGCCGAAGGAAGCGATCCGGTGCTCGATGTTGGCCCGGATGGACTCAGGGGAAAAATCCGTGACCGGCACGGCAAACCGGCGTGCCAGCGGGCAGTCCCGGATCATGGGCTCGCCCACCTCCACCACCTTCCCCTGCCGGATGACGATGCGCGCCCGCCCGATGGCCTCCACCACGTGCTCCTCATTCCCTCCGTCCGATGCGTTTCCGCCCGCCTGCTGTCTGGCCATACTCTCGCTTCATGTGTACTGCTGAAGGTGCATGAACCTCACGCTTCTCTGCAAAAGCGGAAAGAGGATATCCGGGGGGATCCCGGGGGGACTCGGGTACCCCGCTCTGTCAGTCCTGCCGTGGATGGGTAAATGAGGTGTCGCTGCCACAGATCCTCTAGAGGGAGCGTGAAGGCCCGGTGAACCTGAACCCAGTACGGTGGTTTCCGATCTCTCCCGGGTTCCGGTTCCCGGAGATCGACCTTGCCCGGGGCCTCGCCATCGCGATGATGGTGGTGTACCACACCCTCTTTGCCCTGGTCTTCGCGGGCGTGGCGGAGATCCCGGTGCTGACCGGGTTCTGGAAGGTGTTCCAGCTCACGACTGCCGCGCTTTTTCTGGGCATCGCCGGGGTCTCCCTCTCGGTTTCGGCGTCCCGGGCAGCGAAGTACCTGGACCGGAAGGCCCTGACCCGGAAGTTCCTGTGGCGGGGGGCAGGCCTCATCGCCGCGGGGATGGCGATCACGGCGGTGACACTCCTCATTGTCCCCGACGCACCGGTCATCTTCGGGGTGCTTTCCTGCCTGGGGGTCTCCCTCATCCTCTCCCCCCTGTTCTTCCGGATCCGCACCCTCCTGCCCCTGGCCGGCTGGGTCGTGATCCTGGTGGGGGTGATAGCATTTCCCCTGCGGGGACCGGCCCTCCTCCTGCCCCTGGGGGTCTACCCGCAGGGTTTCTCCAGCCTGGACTGGGTGCCCCTCTTCCCATGGATGGGGGTTGTCATGCTGGGTATCGCCGCGGGAGATACCCTCTACCCCGGCGGGGAGCGGACATTCCGCGCCCCGGCCTGGCTGCAGGGGATGCCCCGGGCGGCCCTCTGGCCGGGCCGCCATTCGCTCCTTCTCTATTTCGTCCATGTGCCGGTGATTCTGATCCTTCTTTCCCTGTTCGTGCCGGGGTTCCTGGAGGGTTTTTTCGCTGCCATCGCGGTCTGATATACTCCGATGGCGTCGGGAAACCCTTCAGGAAATCCTTATGGCACCGTCAGCTGATACTAATGGCAGATTCCTGATCCCTGTTTCCCTCCCGGGTGTGGAATGAACCTGTCCCGTTCCTTTGTCCTCCTGTGCCTGGTCCTGGCCCTTCTGGTCATCCCTGCCCAGGCGGCCGGCGAGGACAGCGGGACCCTGGTAGTCTATTACTTCACCTCGGACGGGTGCAGCTTCTGCGCACGGGTGAACCCCCATCTGCTGGGGGACTGGCGGGAGACCTATACGGATCTCGTGGTGGTTGAGTACGAGCTGGCGACCCGGCCGGGGAACTACGCGGCGCTGGCCGAGATGGACCGGACCTATCATACCGGCCTCACGGTACCCTTCGTCTTTGTCAATGCCACGACCGTCTTCAAAGGGGATACCGGCATCCTTTCAGGAGTGCCGCCCCTGCTGGAAGCCCTGGAGAAAGATCCCTCCTCCCGCCCTCTGGGATCGCTCTCCCTCGAGTTGCTGAATCCGGCGTCCCTGGACGGAATGCCCCGGATCTGGCACGGCGACCGGATCCTGATCAGGACCGGCCCCAAGGGGGATAGCACCGTGCTGCGCAGCCTGCTCTCGGACCTGGATCCCGCTGCGGTCCTGGTGAGGGCACGGTGGACAAGGATCAGCCCTGAACGGGTGTCCCATCCGGGCGTCCAGGCAGACTTCCAGCATGCCGTGCAGCTGGACGGGTGGATCTTCCAGTGGAACGGCAAGGACGTGCAGGGGGACGGGAACGATGGCACCATCACCCCCGAGCCCACCACCACACCGGGCGAGTGCGAGGTCCCCCCGCCCCTAGAGGTGGGGAAGATCGTGACGCTCGCCGCCGTCAATGCCATCAATCCCTGCGGCCTCGCCGTCCTCATCGTGGTGCTCCTATCCATCATCACCCGGGCCCCTGACCAGCGCCGGAGGGTGCTCCTCGCCGGCCTGGCCTTCACGGCAGCCGTCTTCATCTTCTACTTCATCTACGGGGTTGCCATGGTGGCCCTCTTCCAGA
>JAJRDC010000105.1 GCA_028678635.1 Methanomicrobiales archaeon | reverse complement strand
AGCGGCCCTGCGTCGAATGCCTTCAGATTCGGGACCGACTCCACCACCTGCCGCACCACCTGCTTTGCTTCCACGTCATCGCCGCAGACGGCCACCGAGTAGTCCAGGGGCTCATCCAGCGCACGCCACCGGTTGGCAGCCACGTTGTTGAAGGCGGTGCAGATCCGGGTACCGGGCGGGAGGAGTTTCGCGAGGAAGAGCGCCGCGGAACCCTCCGGAGGGGGGGCAAAGAAGAAGATGTCGGCCTTCTGCATGGGGTTCACCGGGGAGATGACGATCTTCCTGCCGAGACCGGTCAGGGATGAGACGGTGGGGGCCAGGTGGGTGAAAGGGATGGCCAGGATCACCACCTCCCCGTGGTCCACCGCCTCCTGGTTCGTCACGCCCCGGAGGATGCAGGGGGTCCCCCGGGCATGGAGGATCCCCATGCACTCTGTGCTGGAGACCGATGCCTTCTCTGC
This sequence comes from Methanomicrobiales archaeon, assembly GCA_028678635.1. The sequence goes on along the minus strand of JAJRDC010000105.1, from coordinate 9,278 downwards.
CTCGCGGGACCCGATCACCACCTCGTGCCGGGGGGCGAGGCGCATGGCCAGCCCCTCCCCGATCTCCCCCGTCCCGCCGACAATCCCTATCTTCACCTAGTCCACCAGCGGCTTCATCACGGATTCCAGGGTCCCTGCGTCGGTCACTCCCTCAAACCGGCGGACCAGCTTCCCATCCTTCTCGATGACCAGCGTGGGCACCACGTGGATATCGTACCGGTCTGCCAGATCCATGTGGTTGTCCACGTCCACCTTCCTGACTTCGATGGAATCACCCATCCGCTTCTTCAGGTCCTCGAGGATAGGGGTCTGGTACTTGCAGGGTCCACACCAGTCCGCGTAAAAATCGATGATCACGGGTTTTCCCATGGATCCACCGCAGAAGGGTCCGCGGAAGGAGCAATAAATATTGTGATGGGATCCTTCACCGGCAGGTGATGGGATCCTTCACCGGGAGAGTATCGCCATGATGATCTTCCCGTAGGCCGGCCGGGTGACGAGGACCCCGATCAGGACACCGATGATGGTGATGATGGCAAAGCCCTTCAGGGTCGAGAGGTCCATCAGGATCAGCGGAAGCATGGCAATGACCACGGTGCCGGCCGCGACCAGGATGATGGCCACCGCCCGGTCCAGGCGCTTCCGGTACAGGGAGGGGGATGGCACCCGGCCCTCGTGGAGCACCTCGTCGGTGATCACCACCAGCTGGTCAATCCCCGTCCCCACGACGGCAATCAGCCCCGCGATGGCGGCCAGGTCCAGCTGCTGGATGAACGTGGCCACCCCCAGGAGGATCACCACCTCGGACAGGTTGATGGCCATCATGGGGAACACGATCAGGGGTTCCCGGTACCGGTAGTAGACCACCACGCCGACCGTGAGGATGGCGAACAGGAGGGCCACGATGCTGGCCCACAGGTACTGCTCGCCCAGGGGCGCCGAGACCGAGCCGGAGCCGGCCACCCTCACCTCGACCGGGAGCGCACCGGCCCTCAGGTGGATCTCCAGCTGCTGGGCCTGTTCCAGACCTGCGTTCCCCTCGCCGGTGGTGGCATAGAGCTGTTTCGTGGGCTGGGTCTGGAGCGAGCTGGCCAGGTCCGCCGAGAGCGGTGCACTGTACACCGTTTTTCCGTCCAGGATCATGGAGAGGTAGTGGTTCTCCGGATCAGTGGTGGCCCCGGTCTGGATGCAGGCGTCCCGGAAGGCGGCGGCACCATTGTCATTGAGGGTGAAGCTGACCCCCCAGATCTCGGTTCCCGGCTCCTTGTTCGGGACGCCCACTCCGGTGATGACGTCACCGTAGAGGACATGCTGGGACTCGTTCCCTGTGGTCTGGACCCGGATCTCAAACTTCCCCTGCTGGGTGACGATATCCCGGGCCGTCTGCAGGTTGACGCCCGCCAGCTCCACCCGGACGTACCTGACCACGCTGGATCCCACCGGCGTGAGGAGGTTCACCCGGGCGTCCCGGGTGCCCAGGCTGTTGATCTTCTCCTCCAGGATCCGCTTCACCGTGTCCGCGGTGTTCCTGCTGACACCCTCCTCGTAGCTCGTCAGGGTCGCGTTCACCTCGGGAAAGATCCGGGCCAGGTCATCGCGGGTATAGTATTTCTGGATCTCGATCTTCCCGTTGCCCAGGTCATAGACCTGGGTGTCCAGCCGGTCACGGAGGGCGAAGACCAGATCATCGACACTCCCCGTGGTCTCGTACCCCACCACCTCGGCCCCGAATCCCATCTGGATCCAGGAGCCTCCCTGCAGGTCCAGCCCGAACTGCAGCCGGGAGGTGAGTTTCCCGTCCTCGGTGTGGGGGTAGATGGCCGCGACCGAGAGGACGACCAGGATCAGGAGGAGGGTGACCCGCCAGTCCTTCAGGACCTCGGTCCAGCTCACCGGCTTCTCCTGGTGCGGGGCGGCCTGGACGGGCTTCTCCTTCGGCGGAGCCACAGCTTCCTTCTTCTTCGCAGGGCCCCTCGTCTTGCTCATGAAGTGGCCCCCTTCTTCTCCACGTACCAGCGCAGGAGCGCCGCGTTCGTGATCCAGGTGTTGTAGATGTCCACGAAGAGGCCGATGAGGAGCACCGCGGCGATCTCCTGGATCACCGGGACGTTCATGAGGGTGGTGACCACGAGCATCGCCGCAACGGCGGCAATGGTGGTGGTGGTCATGATGATCCCGGTGTGGAACGCACCCGCCAGCTTCTCGGAGAGGACCCCGCGCCGTTTCAGCACCCGCATGGTGAGCAGGATATCACTGTCCACCGAGTACCCGATCAGCATGAGAAGTGCCGCCACTGTTCCAAGGGTGAGCGGGATTCCGAAGACGTTCATCAGCGCGGCCGTGACCACCATGTCAGCGAAGGCACAGAAGATCACGGCAAGGGAGGGAACCCCGGTACGGAAGGCGATGAAGACCACAATGGCCATGCCGATGAAGGAGAAGATGAGGGCTAGGAGGGCCTGTCCCTGCAATGTTGCCCCGAAGGTCTCATCGATGTAGTTGATGGAAGCATCCGGGTACCGGCTGGTGATCAGCTGCACCAGCTGCTCGTTCTGGTCGGGGGACATGGCCCCGAATTTCAGCAGGTACTGGTTTCCCCCTTCTTTTGTCACCGATTCCAGTGGGTAGCCGGCAACCAGTGCCCGGATCGCTGCCTCGTCCTCGCCGGAGATGATGGTCACCGCCGTCCCTCCCTGGAAGTCCAGGCCGGGTTTCACGGGCATGCCGGTGGTGGCCATGGTATAGCCGAGGTAGATCAGGGCAAGGACCAGGATTGCCAGGGGAATGATCGCTGCACGCGGGGTGGTGTAGCGATCGACATCGTACCGGAACCAGTCCATGCCCATAGGTTTTCGCGGTTGTGTTTAAAATGTTTGGGGGGGCCACCGGCGGGTGGAGTGGAACCCGCCTATATAAACCGGTGCAATCCACAAGCCTTAAGCCAGTTCCCGCGGAGCTCCCCCGGCATGGCTGCAACGGCAGCGATGCCCGGTGAGATTCGGCGGAGGCTGAAGGCGTACCTCCTGCGGGACCGCACGGGCCTCCGGCGGGAGATCCTCCGGCTGATCCTGCGGTTCCGGATCGTGACAATCCCGCAGATCTTCGGGGCTGTCAGGGAGAGGTTCTCGGTGAGTTACCATGCGCTGGCGTCGATGATCGGGATTCTCGCCTCCCGGATCGGGATCCTCACGATGAAGAAGACCGTCGACAGCTCCTTTGCCACCTACGAGCTCCGTGACCGGTACGTGGGAATGCTCACCCAGATGCTCGCGTCCGACTGACCACGCACCCCCGATCACCGGGGTGACCATGCTTCCATCGGATTTTTATCCAGAGACCCCCCTTTCTAGGTATGCATTGTGATGGTGCCGATGCCGCCGGCCCGGAGAGCGGCATCCCGGAGAACGTGGTCCTCACCGACGAGGTACGTGCCTACGTGCTGAAACGCAAGCAGGACTTCCGGGTCTGCACCAGCTGCGGCGGCCCCATCCTCCTCCCCGTCTCGGTGAAGCTCCCGAAGCCCTCGGACCTGCGGGTGAAGGTGGGTGATCACACCGTGTACATCTCCCTCTACCAGGCCCGGTACCACGACGTGATCCATGCGGGGATGATCCCCCGGTCCCGGGACTACTACTGATCCGGCGCCATGCCCTTTACCACCCTGCCCCACACCGCCGATGTGCGCATCCGGGTGACGGCCTTTGGGCTCCCATCCCTCTTTGCCGAGGCGGCACGGGCCATGGCCGCCATCATGGCCCCCGGCTGCGTTCCCGCCCACGTCGTCACCCGGGAGGTGACCGTCGAGGCGGAGGACCTGGAGGGTCTCCTCCACGATTTCCTCTCAGAGCTCCTTTACCTCTTTGACGCGGAGGAGCTCCTCCTCTGCGACTGCAGGGTCGTTCTCGAAGGAACCCGTTCCCTCTCCGCCACCTGCCGGGGCGAGATGTTCTCCCGGGAGAAACACCGGGGCGGCAACGAGATCAAGGGGGTCTCCTATTCGGGCCTGCGAATCTATAAAGAGGGGGAGGATGATGTACTCGAGATCATCTTTGACGTCTGAGGGGGCGGGATGGCCGGCGAGGTAACGCGGATCGGGGAGTACGAGTGGGAACTCCCGGTGGACTACCGTCCGGGGATGCGCGTTCCCGCCCGGTTCTTCCTCTCCGAGTTCCTCCGGAAGGATCTTGAGAGCGGTGCACTGGAGCAGCTGGCCAACGTTGCCACGCTGCCCGGGATCGTCAGGTACTCCCTGGCCATGCCCGACATCCACTGGGGATACGGCTTCCCCATCGGCGGGGTCGCCGCGTTTGCCGTGGACGGCGGGATCATCTCGCCGGGAGGGGTCGGATTCGACATCAACTGCGGGGTCCGGCTCCTTGCAACCCCCCTTCGGGCAGCGGATCTCTCCGGCCGGAGGGAACTCGTCGAACGGCTCTTCCAGGCGGTGCCGACCGGTGTCGGGGCGCGGAGCGACCGGCGCCTCTCGGGGAAGGACCTGGAGGAGGTGATGGTCCGGGGGGCCGCCTGGGCCGTGGAGCACGGGTACGGCGTCCCCCGGGACCTGGAACGGTGCGAGGAGGGGGGAGCCATGGCCGGGGCCGACCCCTCTGCGGTCTCCCCGAAAGCCCGGCAGCGGGGCCTTCCCCAGTCCGGGACTCTGGGCTCCGGCAACCACTTCCTGGAGATCCAGGAGGTGAAGGAGATCTACGACCCGGTGGCCGCGGCGGCGATGGGTGTTCCCCCCCAGGGCGGCGTCTGCGTGATGATCCATTGCGGGTCCCGGGGGCTGGGGCACCAGGTCTGCACCGATCATCTGAAAACACTCGAGGCGGCCACCCGGCGCTACGGGATCAGCCTCCCCGACCGGCAGCTGGCCTGCGCCCCGGTGAACTCGCCGGAAGGGAAGGCCTACTACGGCGCCATGGCGGCCTCTGCCAACTACGCCTGGGCCAACCGGCAGATGATCACGGACATGACCCGGAAGGTGTTTGTGAAGATGTACGGCATCGGGTACGACGAGATGCCGCTCGTGTATGACGTGGCCCATAACGTGGCCAAGAGAGAGGATCACCTGGTGAACGGGAAGCCGGTCCCCCTCTGCGTGCACCGGAAGGGCGCCACCCGGGCCTTCGGCCCCGGATCCCCCGGTATCCCGAAGGAGTGTGCCGCGGTGGGCCAGCCGGTGATCATCCCCGGCTCCATGGGGACCCCGTCCTTCCTCCTCCGGGGCACGGCCTTTGCCATGGAGAAGACCTTCGGCTCCACCTGTCACGGGGCGGGCCGGGTCACCAGCCGGACCCAGGCAAAGAAGAACATGCGGGGCCAGGATGTGAGGGACCGGCTGGCGAAGGCCGGGATCCTGGTCCGGGCCCCGTCCTACGAGTCCATTGCCGAGGAGGCGCCGGAGGTGTACAAGCCCAGCCTGGAAGTGGTCCGGGTGGTGGACGCCGTCGGTCTCTCGAAGCTCGTGGCACGCCTCGAGCCCATGGGAGTGATCAAGGGGTGATTCTCTCCGCCGGGCTTGCCTGGGAGACGCCGCAGCTTTTCAACCGGTACGTGGAAAGCTTCGGGATCCGGTGCGACGCCGTGACCCCCCAGATGCTGGCCACCCCCTTCTGGAAGGGGCGGTTCGTGGCCCTGATCATCCCCACCGGGTTTGCGAACCCTGCCTACTCCCGCCTCCTCCCGGCCCTCCGGGCGTCACAGAACCGGATCCTGCGGTTCGTGGAGGGGGGAGGCAGGCTCCTGGTCTTCGGTGCGGCCGACGATCGGCCGGATGCCTACGACTGGCTGCCCTTCCCCGTCACCTACTGTCACGGTTATGCCGAGCGGAGGATCGAGGTCAGGCATGAGTCCCCCCGGGGGATGCTTGTGGACGGGTACGACTGCACCTGCATGCCCTGCGACGGGTGCTTCACTGCCCCCGGCTGCGAACCGGTGGCCCGGGAGGAGGGTGGGGAGGCGGTCCTCCTGGAGCGGCGGGTGGGGGAGGGCCTCGTGGTGGTCACGTCGGTCCATGAGTACCCGTCCGGGAAATTCCTCACCTTCTTCTGCTGCGGCGAGAGGGAAACGTTCTTTTAATCCCGGAAAGAGGGTTGTACGGGAGTGGGAGGATGGCCCGCTACGTGATTGCTGAAGACGGTACCGCACAGGACCTGATCCCGGTGCTCCTGTGCCTGCACGAGATCGTCCACCGCCTGCCGGTCACCGGGAGGACCCGGCGATCCCCGGGTGCCCGGGTGGAGGAGGGGAGGGTGGTGGATGCCGCCTACACGGGGCCGGTGCTGGAGCAGGCGATGGCCGAGAACCGGATGGTCAGGACCACACCGAAGACCGGGGTGTACAAGGGCGTACCGGTCATCGTGGCCCCCATCCGGGACGACAAGGGGACGGCCATCGCGGCCCTGGGGATCGTGGACGTGACAGGCCTCTTTGACCTGGCCACCCTGATGGAGCACCAGTCGGCGATCTTAAAGCAGGTCTGCGGCAAGGATCCCTGCCCCCTCCCGGGTGAGCAGATCACATCCCGGAGGTGAAGGACGTGGCCCCATCCTCCCGGCTGGACCTGGATGAACTGAAGAAGCACCTGGCCACCAAGGTGATCGGGCAGCGGATCGTGTACCATGAACGGATCCCATCCACCACGGCGGCGGGAAAGGAACTCTGCGGATCGTGCGATGTGGCGGACCTGCACGGGACCGTGATCCTGGCCGAGGAGCAGACCGGTGGTACCGGCCGGCTGGGCCGGGCCTGGGTCTCCCCGCCGGGGGGGATCTGGTTCACGGTGATCCTGGCACCGAAGATCCCGGTAGACCGGATCTTCATGGTCACGATGGCAGGATCCCTGGCGGTGGCACGGGCGATCCGGAAGGAATACGACCTGGGGGCCCTGATCAAGTGGCCCAACGATATCCTTCTCGGGGACCGGAAGGTGGGCGGGCTCCTCCTGGAGGTCACCTCCTCAGGGTCCCGGGTCGATGGCTGCTTCCTGGGGATCGGGATCGACGCCAACGTGCCCCTCTCGGCGCTCTCGCCGGAGCTGCGCCGGACCGTCACGTCCCTCTCTGCGGAGCTGGGCCGGGACGTGGCCCGGGAGCCCTTCCTGGCCGGCGTGCTCTGGGAGCTGGAGATCCGCCTGAACCTGCTGGAGGCCGGGGAGTACGAGACCGTGGCACGCGAGTGGCGGAGCCTCTCCTCCACCCTGGGGCGGCGGGTCAGGATCACCACCCTCTCGCGTTCCTTCGAGGGTGAGGCCGTGGACATCGACGAGTTCGGGGCCCTGATCGTGCGCAAGGACTCCGGCGCCGTGGAGCGGGTCATCGCCGGCGACTGCACCCACCTCTAGGCCCATGTACGGCAACGAGGCGCGGGCGGCGATCATTGCACAGAGCGCCGGCTTCACGGCCCTCATCGCCGCGGGGGGCTGGATCGCACTCCCCATGGTCCCGGTGCCCATCACCCTCCAGACCTTCTTTGTCCTCCTCTCCGGCGTGGTAATGAAGCGGTATGCCGTGATACCGGCATCGCTCTATGTGCTCCTGGGCGTGCTCGGTCTCCCGCTCTTCCATTCCGGCCTCTCCGGGCCCGGCGTGCTCCTGGGCCCTACCGGCGGGTACCTCGTGGGTTTCATCCTGGCGGCAGGGATCACGGGCCTCGGGTACGAGCGGGAGGGGGCCTGGATCCGTGCGGCATCCCTGGTCCTCGCAACCCTCATCATCTACGTCTGCGGGGCCGGCTGGCTGGCCTTCTCCACCGGCATGCCGGCGCCTGCCGCCGTTGTCGTGGGCGTCCTGCCGTTCATCCCTGGCGACGCGGTGAAGGCCGCGGCCGTCTACGCCTTGGGGAGGAGCCTCGCGTGATCCGGGTGGAGGGCCTCTCCCACGGCCCCCTGGAGATACCCTCCCTTGAGATTCCCGACGGGGAGACCGCCATCATCGGCCCCAACGGGGCCGGGAAGACGACGCTCCTCAGGATCCTCTCCGGCATCACGCCTCCGGCCCGGGGCAGCGTGCTGGTGGACGGGATCCCGCCACGGGAGCAGGAGGTGGGGTGGGTGGGGGAGTACCCGGACCGGAACTTCCTTTTTGACCGGGTCCGTGACGAGATAGCTTCTCCCCTCCGGTTCCGGCACCTTCCCTGCAGCGAGGTTGATGCCCGGGTCCGTGAGGTGTCAGAAACGCTGGGGATCGGGCGGCTCCTTGACCGGTCGGTGGCAGCCCTCTCCGGCGGGGAGAAGGTCCTCGTGGCCCTCGCCGCGGCGCTCTCCCCCCGCCCGCGCCTGATCCTTCTGGACGAGGTGGACTCCCACCTGGACACCGAGACCGCCCGCCTGGCCGATGCGGCCCTGCGCCGGGCCGGCTGCCCCGCGGTGATCCGTGTCACCGGCCGGATGGAATCGGCGCTGGCCGCCCCTCACCTGCTCTTCCTGCAGGGGGGGAAGGTCCTCCACCGGGGATCGCCGGCGGAGGTCTTCACCGCGCTCTCGGGGACCGCCTTCCTCCCGCCCCTCTGGGGGTGCCGGCGGTGAGGGTCTCTCTCCGTGACGTGGAGGTCCTCCGCGGCGAGTGGACCCTCTCCGCCTCCGGTGTCTTCGGCGAGGGAAGGCACCTTGTCACCGGGCCGGTGGGGAGCGGGAAATCCACCCTGGCCCTGCTCATGGCGGGAATCTCCGTCCCGGATGCGGGCACGGTGGTCCGGGACGGGCCTGGCCCGGCCTTTCTCTCCCTCCCGTTCCCCGAGCATCACAGCACCGGTGCCACCGTGGGGGAGGAGATCACCTCCTGGGGAGTGGCAGAGGAGCCGGTGCTGGCCGCGGCAGCACTGGCGGGGAAAAGTCCCGAGGCCCTCTTCCGCCTGAGCCGGGGGGAGCTGAAACGCCTCCACCTGGCCTGCGTGCTCTCCCGGCGGTGGGACCTCCTCCTCCTGGACGAGCCCTACACCGCCCTGGACTGCCCCGGCCGGGATGCGCTCTCGGTGCGGCTCTCGGATCCTCCCGCCGCCACCACCGTGATCTTCACCCATGCCCGGGAATCCCTCCCCCGGGTGGACCGGCTCTGGGAGATCCGGGAGGGAAGGATCGTGGACCTGGGCCTGGTGCCGGAGGCAATCCTCCGCTGGTCCTCGCCCCCGTCGTATATGAGGACAGCCCTGGAGGAGGGGGCCACCCCTGCGAACATTTCGGTGGAGGACGTGCGGGAGGCACTGTGCAGGACGGACGGCTGAAGATGCTCTCCGCCACCGTCCTCTCGGTGGCGGCGTTCCTCTCCGTTGCCGGAGCG
>JAJRDC010000058.1 GCA_028678635.1 Methanomicrobiales archaeon | reverse complement strand
CCGCGCTGAAGCTCGTGATCCTGGCGAACACGGTCTGGGACCTGGGGGTCACGCTGGACGACGTGGAGATCACCGGTATCGACCTGATCACGCCCGAGGCCATCCGGCTCGCCTGCGACCGGGAGACCACGATCCGGCTCATCGCCGAGGCCATCCCGGAGAAGGGTCTGCTCCGGGTCTCGCCCCGGATCATCCCCCAGGGCCATCCCCTGCTGGTGGAGGGGACACTCAACGCGGTCACGCTCCACACCGACCTGGCCGGCGAGCTCACCTTCATCGGGAAGGGCGCAGGGTCCGTGGAGACGGCCAGCGCGGTCATCGGCGACCTCCTCTACCTCGGGGAGCACCATGCCGGGGCTCATTGAGCGGCGGAAGGAATACCTGGAGCTGATCCGGCGGTTCACGCTGGAGCAGGGCTCCTTCACGGTGGCGGACATCGCGGAGGAGGCAGGGGTTCCCCGGTCCACCGCCCAGGACTGGATCGCCCGCCTGATGGACGAGGGCTGCGTGGTCCAGAAGGAGGAAAAGCGGGGGCGCGCCCCCGCCCGGTTCCAGGCGGTGAGCGTCCTTCCCCGGAGCGCCTGCCGACGGATCTTCACCACCACCGACGGGGAACGGGTGGAGATCTACCACGAGTGCCTCTCCACGGGAAGCGCCGCGTTCTGCGAGTTCCACCACCGGCAGGCAGGGGGGATTCTCTCCCGGGTCTCCCGGGACGGCACCCTCCTCCGGGAGTGCGCCACCCTTGGCGAGGCCGATGCAGAGATCGGGCTCCACCCTGCACCGGCCGTGGGCGTGGTCGGCCTGCGGAGGGAAGGGGATACCATCGTGCAGCGGATCCGCTGCATCGGCGGTCCCGCCTACTCCCTCACCGACATGATGGGGATGGCGGCCGGCGTGGAGCGGGTGGATCTCCGGAAGAACGGGATGCTTGTCGAGGGCGAGGTCACCACCCGGGCCCTCCGGTACGTGGCCATCGGCATCGACGACACCGATACCCGGGACGGGGGAGCCACCTTTGCCGTCTCCCTCGCCCTCCTGCAGCAGGTCTCCTCCCTCCCGGGCGTGATCCCCATCGGACACCACGTGGCCATGCTCTACCCGGACCTCCCGGAGAAGACGGGCGGTAACTCCTGCAGCTTCATCGAGGTGGCAGTGGCCCCGGAATCCTGCCAGGTGGTGCAGGACCGTTCCCTCCGGTTCCTCTCCGACCAGTCCCTCTCGCCGGCATGGGGCCTGGCCGTGAAGACCGGCTTCACCGTGCCGGAGGAACTCCGAACGTTCGGCGACCTGGTGCGCCGGCAGGTGGTGACCCGGAAGGCCGCCCTCACGGTGGCAGAGCACTGCGGGATCCACATCGAGGGAGGGAGGGGGGTCATCGGGGCGGTGGCCGCCCTTGCCTTCATCGGCCTCCCGACACCGGTGCTCCTGGATCCGACCCGGGAGATCCGGGGTTGCTCCGATCAGTAGAACGGCAATTCCAGGCAATTCACCGCCCCTCAGCAGACGGTCATGGCAGCGAAAGATCCTCTCGAACATCTCAGGGAACACATCCGGAAGTATACCGGCCGCGACACCGTTCCTGACATCGCCCGCTACCGCAGGATCAGGAGCAGGAAGGAAGGCCGGTGCATCTTCATCGGGTGCACCGAGCCCATCGCCTGGGAGGATGCTCAGGGGGGGAATTTCCTCTGCGAGGGGCACTACCTGACGGTCCGCCGGTGGGTGGAGGAGGCCCGGTCCGGTTACCTCTGAGACCGGTGGAAAGGACGAGACACCGGCGTTTCAGCAGATCCGCCAGGAGAGGGTGAGGAACCGCTCCACCACCCACTCGTTCCTGACCTCGGGGTGGAAGAGGATCCCGTAGAAGGGGAGGTCGGGGTGCCGGATGGCCTGGATGCAGCGGTCTGACTCGGCGAGCACGGTAAAGCCGGGCGGGGGAACCACGCCGGCTCCGTGGACTTCGTAGGCCGAGAACCTCCCGTGTCCTTCCAGCAGGGGATCGGGGCAGGTGCACCTGACCTCTGTCATGCCAATTTCCCGTGAGGGGGTGAGGGATCCCCCGAACGCCAGTGCCATGGCCTGCATGCCGGAGCAGATGCCGAGGACCGGGACCCGGACTCTCTTTATCCATGCGAAGGTTTGGGGATGTCCGGCAAAGGCACTGTCCCGGAGGGCCGTCCCGCAGAGGATGATCCGTTCCGCGGATGCGAGATCCTGCGGGGTCAGGCGGGAACGGTGGCGGATCTGCAGGGGGAATTCGTTCCCCCGCACGATACCTGCCACCGGTTTCACGAACTCGAAGGCCGAGAGGGATCCTTCCCGGTAGCAGAGGTCCACGATCAGGATCATTTCTCCTCCAGCGCTGCACGGGTGATCCGGTACACGCCACGGTCATGCCGGAACTCTGATTCCGATTCCTGTACCACGATCCGTTTCCGGAAGAATGGGGCGTCCAGGACATACGTCTCGTACTCCCCTCCTTCGCCCGTCAGGGTGATCCGGTGGGTGCGGGCAATCCCTTCCAGTTCCCTGACGGTGGTACGGTCCAGCTCCCGGCCCAGCCACGAGGCGTCGAAGGGCCGGGAGAAGACGCCCGCAATCACCGCCCGGAACCCGTGGGAGACCAGGCCTTCCAGGTACTGGTGGGGATCCTCATGCCAGAGGGGATTGAAGCACCAGAGGGCCAGGTCGGCGCAGATCCGCTGGATCCGGGATGCCTGGTACACCGACTGGAGGGCGCCGGTCACCACTCCCTCAATCCCGTAACGTTCCACCGCGAGCCGGATCACCTGCTGGAGGTCTGCCAGCTCCTCCTCCTGCTTCCCCTCGGTCTCACCCTGCACAAGCGGGATTCCTGAGGCCTCCGCCTGGAGGGGGACCCACCGGACGTTGGGGGTGTGGAACATGTAGCTCTCCTCGTTCCGGGAGAGGACGGAGACCAGGCAGGCCACCTCCTCGTGCTGCATCGCCCGCCAGCAGGCGTACGCCGAGTCCTTCCCGCCGGAGAAGAGGACGCCCAGTTTCATGGTGAGAGACCTGAGTACTACTTACTCTTCCCTGAAGGAGGATAAGGGCATCCGATGCCCCGCTGCCTCCGCGGACGTGGTTGAAGAAGGAAATGAAGAGCAAGGAGCCCAGGTTCCCGCGATGATGGACACAGTACAAAGACGCTCCAGTGGGACCTGACGATCCCCCCGCCGCGTGGGAGGGGGCGCCACCCATGAAAGAGAGAGAGAACCTTCGGTTTCTCCGCATCTCCCCTTTGCCGGGATCGGCTCGGTGCAGGAGGGGCTGCTCGCCCCCTCCCGGTCCCTCCCCACGACAAGAGGATAGTCTGTCCCTGGATTCTCACACCGGAACTTCAGAAATCCGGATCACCCGCGGGGGGACGTCCACTCGGCGGGGGGGTGGAGCTCCCGGGGAGCGTCTCGCTGGTAATCAATACTTCCGGCACACCGTATTCTCACAGGTCCAATACCGGATTTCTTTTATCACTTCTGCCGCCCCAATCCATGTACACACCTCATCCCTCGCCACATGACGTCCCCGAACGATTCCCCTCTTCTCGTATCCGAACCTGATCCGGACGACCGGATCCTCATCGATCTCCATGTCCACTCCTCCTACTCCGCCGATTCGGCAATCCCCATCAGTTCCCTCATCCGGTGCTGGAAACGGTACCGGATCCTCTCCATGGTCTGCGACCACGATGCCTTCGAGGGATCGCTCGCTCTGATCCGGGCGTTCCGGGATATCGATGCCGAGGTCCCGGTGATTCCCGCCATGGAGGTCACGTCGGCCAGCGGGGAGATCATCGGCCTGTTCCTGAACGAGGAGATCCCGCCGCGCCTCCCGGCAGAGGAGACCGTGGACCGGATCCGGGACCAGGGGGCCCTCGTCCTCGTGCCCCATCCGTTCTGCATCTACCGGTCCCGGGTACTCCGCCAGCCCCTCCTGGACACCCTTTCTGGCCGGATCGATGCCATCGAGGGCTACAACGGCCGGAACACCAGGGACGAGGACAATCTTGCGGCCGTGGCATATGCACGGGAACGGGGATTTCCCATCACCGCAGGGTCCGACGCTCACACTCCCCTGGAGCTGGCCCGGACGTGGATGGCCCTGGAACCCTTCGAGACCCCAAAGGAGTTCCTGGCCTCCCTGAGATCGGCCCGCATCCATTACCAGCGGACGCACCCGGGGATCCATGTGGTGACCAAGGTGGTGAAGCGGGTGAAGGGAATCGGGAAGTGGTGAGAAGACCGGTTCAGGGTGACAGACCTCTTTTTCGCTCACGTCCCTTTTTCATCCCGTGAAACGTTCCGGCGGCTTCATTATCCGGAGCAATCAGGTACCGGTATGACCGAGTGCCCCCTCTGCCGGATTCCCCGGTTCCTGCTGAAGCCCCGGG
>JAJRDC010000057.1 GCA_028678635.1 Methanomicrobiales archaeon | reverse complement strand
GGTCTCCCGGTAAGCTCGTGGCTGCGGACCAGGACCAGATCCGTGCTCTGGTTTTTAAGGATGGTCGACGTGATGGCATTGACCTGGAGGATCGTGGTGTTGGGGGAAAACGGCGAGTGCTTGTAGTACCGGTCAGTGACATAGTCGGTGAGGACCAGGCCGTCGGTGATCGGGACCAGCCGGTCAAAACCGGTGACCTCCGGCCGGGTCAGGTAGAAGGTGTAGAACTGCCGCTTCACGAGAGGGTTGTCCGAGGCGGTGAAATCGTTGGAGACCGAGAGGAGGCATAGGAGAACAAAGAGAAGGATCACCGCCGCCTTGCCGTACCGGTTCGTCCTCCGGAAGAGGTACAGGAATCCCACGGCCGCTGCCAGGCTGATGAAGAGGAACGCGTACCCCTGGAACCGGAACAGGTCGAAGTTGCGCCCCAGCCGGCTGATCAGGAGCGCAGGCCCTGGAAAGGCAACGGGGATCATCAGGAACCCGGTCAGGCAGAAGATTTTCAGCGGGAAGGAAGCCCGGGAGGTCGACAGCACCGCGAGGACACCCAGGACCAGAAAGAGGAGGAGGGGAAGGTACTCCAGGTAGTTGAAGAGCTCAGGGAACGGCACGGAGAGTGCACCGCTGCCTGCCATTCGCGAAGGGGCTGCGATGGCCAGGGCACGCACGACGAGCCCGAACAGGTACGGGGCAAAGAAGACCCAGTAGACGAGGGTCATCACCATCATCATCGCCAGGTACGGGAGCCGGATGAACTCCTGCCGGCGGTCGTCCCGGTACAGGGCCTGGAGGAGGTACATGATGAGCAGGATCAGGACGATGAAGGGCATGGAGACGGTGTGGAACAGGATGGTGGAAAGGGTGACGAGGAGGATGAGGCCGGCATGGACCGGGGTGGTGGCAATGAGGGTGAGGTAGAAGAGGACAAGTACCAGGACAAGCACCGCGCTCCGGGGGAAGGAGGACATCCCGTTGTCGATCACTCCCACGGAAAACGCCGTGAAGAGCGCGGCGAGGAGGGCCATGCGCCCGCCGCTCCCCAGCCGTCGGGCGATGAGGTAGACCATGATGAGCACCACCGCGTAGACCAGGCCGTTCAGGATGTACATCACCTGCCGCGCCTCGGGCAGGATGCCAAAAAGGAGCGAGCTCATGGCGCAGAGGATGTGCCAGAGCGGGAACCGCTGGTACTCGGAAAAGACCGGAGTGATGTGTCCGTGCAGGAGGAGGTTCTCCACGAGCCAGGCATGCCCGATGGGATCTGTCCTCCCGATGTAGAAGTAGTACTTCAGCGTCACGCCCCAGACGATGTTCAGATACGCGATCCCGGTCTGGGCGAGGAGCACCGGAATCCGGGCTCCCGATGGCCTGGCGAAGAGGATCTCCAGGAGGATGCACATCCCCATCCCCGTCACGAGCAGGTAGTAGGGGAGACCCCGCACCGGGGTGGAAACCAGCGAGATCGCCGACAGGACAAAGAGCACGGAAAACGCGATGACAAGCAGGGGGAAGAGGTGGTCCCTGCCCCGTTTCCCGTCCTCCCCCGGCCCCGCGCTCCTGATCCGGAAGAAGATGAGCGGGGCAAGGAGGAGCGGGATGGCCAGATAGCTCCCCAGGATGGCGAGGGACGTTTTGCCCAGTGCCAGGGGGACGGCGAGGCCAAGGAGGGCCGCGGCGATGCAGAGGACCGCGATGGCCTTCCCCGTGAGGGTAAACTTCTCGTCTGAACCGGACCGGAGGATCTCCCGGAGGCTTCTCATGCCGTCTCACCGGTCCCGGCAGGTGTCCCTGCGGCAGTCCTTCCCAGGAGCCAGATCAGGGGAACGGCGATGATAGCATGGGTCAGGATCCATGCCAGGCCGGCGCCGTAGATGCCAAGGATCGGGAGGAGGAACCAGGCGAGGCCCAGAAGCAGGACCAGCCGGAGGGCGTTCACCCCGACCACGGCCCGGATCGACATCCGGATATTTAAAAAGGGGATGCAGATCTTGTGGAACGCGACAAGGAAGCTGGAGAAGGTGAGGAGCAGGAGCAGGGGATATGCCGCCACGTAGGCGGGGCCGAAGAAGCCCAGGAAGGCTTTCCCGAAGAGGATGACCCCCGCGCCGATGGGGAGGAGGATCAGGCCCGAGACAAGGAGCGCCCGGATGGCTTCCCTGCGGGGATCCCCCGAGCCGTAGCACCCTTCCACAAAGTAGGAGGTGCCGATGGCATCCGGGATCACGATGATCAGGGTTGCGATGGCAAAGGCGATGTAGTAGAGGGCAGCGGCCACAGGCCCCAGGAGTGCCAGGACCATCAGGGGGAGGACCAGCTCAGGAATATCGGCAAAGAGGGTGGAGACGTAATTTGCCGAGCTGAACCGGTACATGTCACGGAGGGTCTCCCGCCGGATCCCGAAGGTCACCCGGATAAACTGCACGACCAGCACAATGGAGATGATCGTGGCGAGGAGCGTGGAGAGGCCGGCGGCCAGAAAGATCCCCACACCCCCCAGGAAGACAAGGGGATAGAGTAGGGGGAGGCGGACTGCCGAGACCAGGTACTGGAGGAAGAGGAGGTGGGGCCGCCGGTGGGCGATGAAGGTCCGCCCCACGATGTAGGCAAAGGTGGAGAGGACCACGGTCCCCACGAAAAGGGGCCAGAAGTCCCGGACCATGGCGATGGTGGGCATGATCATGGGGACAAACAGGATGAAGGCCGCACTCAGGATGAGCGCTGCCCCCGACGTGATCCAGACCGAGATGGAGAAGACGTCTCCCGGGTCCCGCAGGGGGGTGAACCGGATGATGGCAATGTCGAACCCGAGCATGGCGAGGCTCATCAGCAGGTTGGCCGACGAGATCAGCGCGGTCCCGATCCCCACCTCGGCCACGGGGTACTGGTGGGCCGCGATGGTCCAGAAGAGGAACCCGATGACCGCGGCATTGAAGAACCGGCTGGCCGTGAGGATGAAGGAGTTCCGGTACAGGGGATCGTTCCAGTACCGCTCCACCGTGCCCCGGAGGCTGTTTCCCTGGAGGACCCCCCGGAAAGGGTGGCGGAGGTCGGGCATCGTATCTCCCGTTTTCCCACGGGTGACTTAACCGTTCCCATTCTTCCCACTTTCTCGCGAAACGGCGGCCGTATCCGGCGGGACGGCCCCTGTGCGGGCGTGATCGCCTTTGGGAAGGTTCATGTCCTTCCGTCCCTGACCTGAGTGCCGTGACAGGATCCCATAGGGTTGCAGGGAGAGCGGCGACCCGGGGCCGTGTGTGAGTGGGGCTGACCGCATGCCTGAAGCGTTCGACAGGGTATACCGCCAGTCCCTGGATGACCCGGAGGGGTTCTGGGGGGAGGCTGCACGGGCTGTGGACTGGTACCGGCCCTGGGACCGGGTCCTGGACAACTCCCGCCCGCCATTCTTCCGGTGGTTTCCGGGTGGGATCCTGAATACCTGCTACAATGCCCTGGACAGGCACGTGGACCACGGACAGGGAGACCGGACCGCTCTCGTGTACGACAGCCCGGTGACCGGCACCGTGAGGACCTTCACCTACCGTGACCTGAGGGACCGGGTGGCCCGGTGTGCCGGGGGGCTCCGGGACCTGGGGGTGGCAAAGGGGGACCGGGTGGTCATCTACATGCCCATGGTCCCGGAGGCCGTCACTGCCATGCTGGCCTGCGCCCGGATCGGGGCCATCCACTCGGTGGTCTTCGGGGGATTCGCTGCCCCGGAACTGGCGAGCCGGATCCAGGATGCCCGGCCGAAGGTGATCCTCTCCGCCTCCTGCGGGATCGAGGTGAACCGCGTGATCCCGTACAAGCCTCTCCTGGACAAGGCCATCGAGATGTCAGTGGCAAAGCCGGAACGGTGCGTGATCCTGCAGCGGAAGGAGGGGCCGGCGCCCCTCGTTTCGGGCCGGGACCTGGACTGGTCTGTCCTGGAGGGCGCCTCCCCTGCGGCGTGCGTCCCGGTCGCCGCCACCGATCCCCTCTACATCCTCTACACGTCGGGCACGACCGGAATCCCGAAGGGTGTCGTGCGGGACAACGGCGGGCACGC
>JAJRDC010000003.1 GCA_028678635.1 Methanomicrobiales archaeon | reverse complement strand
TTTCCCTGGGCCCGCATCTCATCGATAGCATCCTTGGCTGTGCCGCAGATGGATCCCATGGCCACGAACACGGTCTCGGCATCATCCAGGTGGTATCCTTCCACGAGAGCCGAGTAGTCCCTGCCGAACTGCTTCCCGAACTCCTTCCCTGCCCTGACGATTTTCTCCTTCGCCCGCTCCATGGCCCGGTCCATCTCGTACCGGAACTCCATGTAGTACTCCGGCGGGGCCAGCATGCCAAAGGAGATGGGGTCCTTGGGGTCCAGCTTCTGGAAGGGTGTGAACGCGGGAAGGTAGGCATCTGCCTGTTCCTGGGAGAGGGTCTCCACGGGCTCGTAGGTATGGGAGAGGATGAACCCGTCAAGGCAGACCATGGCCGGGAGGAGGATGTCGTGGTCCTCCGCCACCCGGTACGCCACGTAGTGGAGGTCGGCTGCCTCCTGGTTGTCCTCGGCGTAGAGCTGCATCCATCCAGCGTCCCGGAGGGAGATTGAATCCTGCTGGTCGTTCCAGATGTTGATGGGAGCCGAGAGAGACCGGTTCACAATCGTCATCACGATGGGGAGCCGCATCCCTGCCACATTGAAGCAGACCTCGAACATGAGCGCCAGGCCCTGGGAGGTGGTGGCCGAGTACACTCGGGACCCCGCCGCGCTCGCGCCCAGGCATGATGAGAGGGCCGAGAACTCGCTCTCGACGGTGATGTACTCGGCATCCAGCGTGCAGTTGGCCACCATGTCGGCCAGCGCCTCCACGATATGGGTCTGGGGGGTGATGGGGTAGGCCGAGACCACCTGTGGCCGGCAGAGCCGGACCGCGTCGGCCACGGCGAGGGAGCCCTCCACGAACTGCATCATGTCACTTCTCCTCCTGTTCCATCACGATGTCCTCGGCAGGGCACTCGTCGGCGCAGAGGCCGCAGCCCTTGCAGAAATCGTAATTCGCTTCATAGAACTCGTCCGGGCGCTGCGCGATGCAGCCCTCGGGGCAGACCAGGGAGCAGATGCCGCACTTCGTGCACTTGTCATGCCGGAAGGCCGGCCGGAAGACCCGCCACGCCCCTGTCCGGTTGGCCCGGGACTTCCCCGGCCGTGCCGAGCATCCCACGCCGAGGGCCATCTCACGCACCCCCCTTGACCTGTGCATACGCACGCCTCGCCGCGTCCACGTTCTTCTCCGCAAGCTCCTTCGGGAACCGGTGGCGGATCACCTTCTCCATTGCCTCCATGCTGATCTCCCCGCTGGCCGCGGCGAACGCCCCCATCAGCGCCGTGTTGGTGATGGGCAGCCCCAGGGTATCGAGAGCGATCCGGGTGGCATCGATGGTGATGAGCCGGACCCCCTCCGGGACCTTCCACCCGCCTCCCTTCTCGGTGTTCACCACGGCGATCCCGCCCTTCTTCAGGCCGCCGAAGACGTTCACGTCCTTGATGAGCGTGCTGTCCTGGACGATGATGTAGTCCGGCTCGTAGATCTGGCTCCGGAGCCGGATCTTCTTATCCGCGAACCGGACAAAGGCTGCGACCGGGGCGCCCCGCCGCTCCACCCCGAACATGGGGAAGGCCTGGGCAAAGACCCCGTTCTCGAAGGCCGCAGTGGCGATCAGCTCGGCCGCGGTCACCGAGCCCTGACCCCCCCTCCCGTGGATACGAAGCTCTCTCAAGAAAATCCCGGATCATTTTACATGATTAAACATGCATAAACGTATCTATTTCACGTCCTGATGTAATAAATTTCGACGTAAAAAGTCCGCATTCTTTTCAGAGGTTCTGGCTCTGAAAAGTATCCTGTGCGCGTGAGGCACCCGGTGCCCGCTCCCCAGGTGCGGATCCCCATATCCCGGGCCCAAATCCAGGTGTGTGTGCGAGGACCACACGCAGCGGCCCGCACCGATCGGATAGTGGTGCACTCGCTGCATGGAGTACCGGAACGATGTGATTCAACGTGAGATGCACGTCTCTTCGATCAACCTGTTTCTCCAGATCCTCCCGACAGCTCTCCTCACGACATGCTTCTGATTGTATCCGCGGGGTGTGACCACCGTGATCTTGACCTCTTGACGAACACGATGTCCATTCCTCAACAGCCTCCCGAAAGCCCTCCTCACGACATGCTTCTGATTGTAGCCGGGGGGTGTGACCACCGTGATCTTGACCTCTTGACGACCGGGATATCCACTCCTCCACATCCTCCCGAAAGCCTCCCCCACGACATGCTTCTGATTGGTGCCGGGGGGTGCGACCACCGTGATCTTGCGAAGGCTCACAGGGTGCTGAGTGCCTGAGGGGGCCGGGACTCTCACCTTCCAGATCTGGACAAGCCCCTTTCGCTCGAGGGAACGGACAGCCCTGGACAGGGATGACTGGGATCCTTTCATCTGGTGCAGGAGCACGATTCCCTGGCTCGTACCAGCCAGAACCTTCTTCTGAACTTTTCCAAGTCCGGACATCTTCAGGAACGCTCCCCCGACAAGATCGATCACCCGAGTTTTTGTCCCGCCGCGCACCGGCCGCTACCCCACCGGCGCCAGGATCTCGGTGAGGATCTGCTCCGGGGGCACCTCGCGGGGATCGTTCAGGTAGATCTCCCGGATGGGTCCGGAGATCGACAGCCGCTTTGCACTGATCCAGGCAAAGAGCCGCTGGTAGGTGGGCTCGCACGCCTCGTAAGGCCCGTGGTGGACGATCCGCGCCATCTTCCCGCCGGGGAGTGTATAGGCCCGGATCTCCCCCGTTCCCTTCACCGGCCCGGCCACCGGCCAGGCCACCTCCACATCCGCCGTACCGGCCTCGTTCGCTGCCTTCACGTCCTCGGGTGAGGTCTCGTGGCAGAGAAAGACCGGCGGGCCGGCAATGGCGATGCCGTTTGCGATGGCATGCGTGATGATCGTCATCAGCATCTCGGGGATAAGGGTATACCGCCCGCGCCGCCGCATCCCCAGCACCTGCTGCGCCGGCACGTCCACAAGGGTGATCTCGTCCATGATTGCACCTGCGGGAAGATCGTTCCGGGAAGGCTTAAGCCCGCGGATTCGCGGCCCGCACGTGGAGGACGCGTATCCCTCTGTGTGCTGAGCCCTATGGAATTCGGTGTTCTCTATTTGATGTGTACTACTGAGACGCTCCTGGGGGGCCCCCTCCCCCCGCCGCGTGGGCGTCCCCCCGCTAAGGATGGGGTGATCCATCGGTGTACACAGACGTGGCGGTCCATCCTCGCGGGGGGGAGGGACCGGGAGGGGGCCGGGCGTGGCAGCCTGGACCCCTCCCGCATCATGTCAGGAGAACCGATTGTGGTGAAGGAGAAAGATTGAAGCTCATCCCATGGGCCGACGGGGGGGA
>JAJRDC010000104.1 GCA_028678635.1 Methanomicrobiales archaeon | reverse complement strand
GGGTCTCTGGGAGGCGCTTATGCCGTCCTCATCTCCCGGGAGCGGCGGGAGGAGGCTGCCCGGATCGCCAGGGGGATGGTGTACCACGACCTGCTGGTGGACCTGGATTTCATCGAGGAGTACCAGGCTGCCATCTACATTCCCGGCCGCAGGGAGTTCTTCCCTTCCTTTTTCGGCCGCCCGTGATGTCGATGCGGGGGCTGACTCTCGGTCAGGCCTGAGGTTTGTTATCATCGAAGATGGCCTGTGGTACAATTTTCCATACGATGACGGGTACGCTCCCGAGGGCTTCGCCCCCCCCCCCCGCCGCCCCACCGGTGGTTGATCCCGTTCATCGCTCCCTTACAGTTTCACCGACATCGTGCGTACTGGTGGGACGCTCTCGGGGGCTCCGCTGCGGCTCCGCCCCCACCGCGTGGGCACCCCCGCAGGTATCCGGGACACCGGATCCCTTCGCCTTTACCAACCGACGGGCCGGGATATCCTCACGGGGGAGGGGCCGGGAGGGGGCCTGCCCCTTCCCGTCTGAGATTCCCATATACTGGAGCGGAGGTGAAAAATTCCACCCACCCGTCTGCTGATGAACGCCCCCGGGCACTTCAACATCACCGGGGGGGTGCCAGCCACACCCGTCCCGGCACCCGGTCCACTTCAGCTACTTTTTCACCGTGGTCTCGAATCCCCGGAAGAGGCCGATGAAGAGGATGATCACCGGGACGATCTCCAGCCGTCCCACCCACATGAGCAGGATGTAGAGCCATTTCTGGGCGATGGGGCTCGCCGGCGTCAGGAAACCCAGCCCCAGGCCCACGTTGGACATGGCCGAGACCAGCTCGAAGAGCACCTCCTCGACTCCGAACCCATCGTGGGGAAGGTGGAGGGCGATCAGCGTGGCAAAGAAGAGGGTCAGGACCCAGAGGGCGATGACCAGCACGTTCTTGGAGATCTCCAGGTCTGAGACCTCCCTGGTCACCACCCGGCCCCAGGACTTCAGGGGGATGATCACGTTGGACCGGACAAAGAACCGCCGGAACCACCAGACCAGCCCCTGGTAGCCCAGGATCAGCCGGTTCACCTTGATCCCACCGGCTGTGGACCCTGCCGCGCCGCCGACAAGCATCCACATGGTGACCAGGATCACGGGTGCCGCCGACCAGAAGTGGGGATCCGCGTTCTGCAGGCCGCAGGTGGCAAAGCCGGAGATGGTGTTGAAGAATCCCTGGCGGAGCGCCGTGGTCGGGGCCAGGCCCGAAACCAGCCAGAGCTCCAGGGAGACGAAGAGCGATCCAAGGAATGCCATGGCCAGGATCAGCCGCACGGTGGGGTCCCGGAAGAAGGGCCGGACTTTCCCTCCGTAGAGGAGGAAATAGAGCTTGAAGGGGAGCATGCCGGCGAGCATCACCGGGATCAGGAGGATCTCCAGCCACACGTTGTGGTACACCATCATGGCCCCGTCCCGGGGCCCGAAACCTCCGGTGGCGAGCGCCACCATCACCAGGTTGATCGTGTCCCAGACAGGCGCCCCCGCCAGGAGGACGAGCCCGATGAAAAAGACGGTGAGCACAAGATAGATCCCCCAGATCCTCCGGCCGGTGGAGACGATGTTGGGCATGAAATCGTCCGGCCTCCCCTCGGCCCGGAAGAGGCGGATGGGGGCGAGGCCGCTCCTCCCCGCGATGGCAATGCCGAACGCGATTACACCGATCCCTCCGATCCACTGCATGAAGGACCGCCAGAAGATCAGGGTCCGTGGCGCCGCGTCCACGGAGACCATCACCGAGTAGCCGGTGCCGGTCCAGCCGGACATGGCCTCGAAGATGCTGTCGGTCCAGGACATGCCCATGGAGAGGACGAAAGGGAGGGACCCGACGAGGGCAATGGCGACCCAGGTGAGGGCGACCGCCACGAGCGCCACCGAGAGCTGGGGCACCTCCTCCCGTTTCGGGATCCGGACGATCAGCCACCCCAGGGCCAGGAAGGTGAGGGGGGCCGAGAGCATCGGGATCACCATGTCCCACTCGCGATAGAAGAGGAGGACAGCAAACGGGATGAAGCAGGCAAGGCCCAGGACCTGGAAGGCGGTTCCCATGTCATGGGCAATGATGGCCAGGTGCTCCCGCCGCTTCATGAAAGAGAAGATCTGCCTTGCCCCCCAATATCTTTCCTCTCTGATCCTGGCCCGGCTGGCATCCCCGGGGCGCGCGGGGGGGCATCCTCCCGGGACGTCGGTGCACGGGACCAGGGGCGGGTACGGAACCGTGATATAGCATAAAAATAAAGAAAAGTTGAGATGGGCGAAGAGATCCGGGACCTGATCGAAAAGATCAACCAGGACGGGATCAGAGCCGCTGAGGAGAAAGCCCGGCAGATCGAGGCGGCCGCGCAGGAGCAGGCCGGGCAGATCCTGGACCGGGCACGGCACGAGGCAGAGTCCATGCTCTCCGCCGCCCGGGAGAAGATCCACCGCGAGGAGGAGAACGAGAAGACGATGCTGGCACAGGCGGGACGGGACCTCCTCCTCTCCCTCCGGAACGAGATCAGGGCCATGCTGGGGCGCCTCCTGGAGGGCGAGGTCCGGGCCACCCTCACCCCCGAGGCCCTCGCAACACTGCTCTCCGACGTGATCCGCCGGGAGACCGCCGGGGCGGGCGGGGACATCACGGTGTTTCTCAGAAAGGAGGACCTGGAACGGCTGGAGGCGCATTTCCTCCAGCTGCTCAGGGAGGAGACAAAGAGGAAGATCGTGCTCATGCCGGCAGACGGCATCTCCGGGGGGTTCATCATCAGTTACGATGGCGGGAAGTCCCGGTACGATTACTCCGACAGGGCTCTCGCAGCATACCTGGGCGCCCGCCTGAAGCCGGAACTGGACCGGATCTTAAAGGGCACGGCAAAGGACTGAGGCACGATGCCTGATTTGTACCCCTATGTGGTCTCCAGCCTGCCCATGCTGCACTTTGGGATGAAACCGCCTTTCTCCACGGAACGCTTCCTGGAGATGTGCCACACCTTCATCCCCGAGGAGGACTACCGCCTCCTCTCCACCGTGCCGGAGCCCGGGGAGTACCCGGTACAGGGGAGGAGCCACCGGGCGATCCGGCGGTGGGTCGGGTTTGAT
>JAJRDC010000251.1 GCA_028678635.1 Methanomicrobiales archaeon | reverse complement strand
GCGGGCGAGGTAATCTTCCACGGCGTGGCAATGAAGCCGGGGAAACCGGTGATCCTGGGGAGGGTGCAGGGGAAGCCGGTGATCGGCCTCCCAGGCTACCCTCTCTCGGCCCTCACCGTCCTGCGGGAGATCGTGGCTCCCCTCCTGGGCCTCTGGGGCCTTCCCCTGCCGGAAGAGGATACCCTGCAGGCGCGGGTGACCCGGAGCATCCCGTCGGAGCCCGGTGTCACCGAGTTCATCCTGGCCGCGGTGGCACGGGTCGGGGAGCGGTGGGTGGCTGAGCCACTCTCCCGTGGCGCCGGGGTGCAGATGGCGGCGGTGCGGGCCAATGCCTGCTTCCGGATCGATCCCGCTGCCGAGGGGGTGGAGGCGGGCTCGCCGGTCACTGCACGGCTGATGGTCCCCAGGGCAGAGTCGGAGCGGGCACTCCTTCTCACGGGCAGCCATGACCCTGCCCTGGACCACCTGGCTGACCTGGTACGGCCCGGGGTGGACCTCCATGCCGCTTCTTCGGGTTCGCTGGCAGGCCTGCTGGCACTCTCGAGAGGCGAGTGCCATGCCGCCCCCACCCACCTGCTGGGCCCGGACGGCAGCTACAACACCTGGTACCTGGAGCGGTACCTGCCGGGCACCGCCGTGGACCTGGTCTGCGTGGCGGGGCGGGAACAGGGGGTGGTCTCCCGGGACGGGCTGACCCTGGACGACCTGCCCTCTCACCGGTTCGTGAACCGCCAGAAGGGCTCCGGGACCCGGATGCTCCTCGACTACCTCCTCGCGGAGCGGGGAATCTCGCCGGCATCCCTCCGGGGCTATGACCGGGAGATGACCACCCACCTGGCGGTGGCCCTTGCAGTGAAATCCGGCGAGGCTGACTGCGGCATCTGCGTGTACAGCGCGGCGAAGGCGCTGGGCCTCGCGTTTGTGCCTGTCGGGCAGGAACGGTACGAGCTGGCGATCCGAAGGGAACAGATGACGGACCCCCGGATCCAGGCGCTCGTCACCGCCCTCGGTTCCCCCGCCTTCCGTGACCGTCTTACCGCGATGGGCGGCTACGACACGACTCTCACAGGCGTGCAGCGCGGACAGCCATAACAACGGTTTCTTCGGGTGTTGCACACCGGAACACCCCCTCGATGTCCCAGGTGCGGTACCCGAAGACCGGCTTTCCCAGCTTCAGGGCGACTGCTATCTCGGAGAGGGTCCCGTAACCTCCCCCGACGGCAATGACCGCATCGGCGGACTCCACCAGCGCCACGTTCCTCGCGTGGCCCATGTTCGTCCGGATGGCCACGTCCAGGTGGGGATTGCCCGGGCCCCTGCCGGGGAGAATCCCCACGGTGGTACCGCCCTGTTCCTTTGCCCCGCGGCAGGCTGCCTCCATCACACCCCTGCCGCCGCCGCAGAGCAGGATCTCGTGGTTCGCGGCGACCATGTACCCGATGGTCTCCGCCGCCTCTGCCTCCTCAGGCGTGCATTCCTCCTTCCCGATCACCGCGATCTGGACCGCCATCCCCACAACTCTCCGGGAAGGGATGGGGGTGACCATCCGAAAAATGCTTTGATGGGGAAGGACAACATTCAGGGAGCGAGGGTGTACGGGGGAACCGTGTGAAAGAGGCCGCAGGCACCTACCAGACAGGGAAGGTGGAGGAGTGGGTCCGAACGTTCTGGAAGGACCACGAGGTCTACCGGAAGGTGAGGGCGCTCCGGAGCGGGGGCACCCCGCTCTTCTTTGTGGACGGCCCCCCGTACACGACGGGGAACATCCACCTGGGCACCGCATGGAACAAGATCCTGAAGGACAGCATCCTCCGCTACCACCGGCTTCGCGGCCGTCACATCATCGAGCGGGCAGGGTACGACATGCACGGGCTCCCCATCGAGGTGAAGGTGGAGCACGAGCTGGGATTCACGTCGAAAAAGGACATCGAGGACTACGGCATCGGCAGGTTCATCGAGGAGTGCCGGTCCTTTGCCCAGAAGAACATGGTGGTGATGTCAGAGCAGTTCAGGGCTCTCGGTGTCTGGCTGGACTTTGACCACCCGTACCTGACGATTTCCGAGGACTACATCGAGGCTGCCTGGTGGACGCTCGCCCGGGCCGACGAGGAGGGGATGCTGGAGCAGGGGCACCGGGTGGTGAACTGGTGCCCCCGGTGCGAGACCGCCATCGCCGACTCGGAGGTGGAGTACTGGGACGCGACAGACCCCTCCCTGTTCGTGAAGTTCCCGGTCCGGGGCAGGGAAGAGGAGTACCTGGTGATCTGGACCACGACCCCCTGGACGCTCCCGGCCAACGTGGCCGCCGCCGTCCACCCGCAGGTGATCTACGCGAAGGTCCGGGCAACAAAGGACGGGGTGGAGGAGACCCTCTGGATCGCCGACGACCTGCTGGACCTGGTCCTGCGGAAAGGCCGTTACAGGGATTTCACGGTCCTGGACAAGCGCCTGGGCTCCGACCTGGTGGGGATGGAGTACCTTTCCCCTCTCGCGGGGAAGGTGCCCTTCCAGGCCTCGCACCACCACCGGGTGGTGGAGGCGGACTTTGTCACGGTCGAGAACACCGGGATCGTCCACATCGCCCCCGGCCACGGGTGGGATGACTACCTGCTGGGGATCCGGGAGCGCCTGCCGGTCTTCTGCCCGGTGGACGCGGCTGGCCGGTTCACGGAGGAGGGCGGCTGCTACCGGGGCATGCACGTCCGGGATGCGAACGAGGTGGTCCTTGCAGACCTTGGACCATCCCTCCTCTCCCGGGGCGAGGTGACCCACCGGTACGGCCACTGCTGGCGGTGCAAGACCCCCATCATCTACCGGGCCACGGAGCAATGGTTCCTGAAGGCCTCGGAGATCCGGGACGCGATGCTCGACGAGATCAGGGGGGTCACCTGGTACCCGGAGTGGGCGGGCTCTGCCCGGTTCCACGACTGGCTGAAGGAGGCCAGGGACTGGTGCATATCCCGGCAGCGCTACTGGGGGATCCCCATCCCCATCTGGACCTGCCGGGCCTGCGGGGCTCACCGTGTGGTGGGGACCATCGCGGAGCTGGAGGCCCTTTCAGGGACGAAGGTGCCGGATCCCCACCGGCCCTGGGTGGACGGGATTACCGTCCCGTGCCCCTGCGGAGGGACCATGCGGCGGGTGGAGGACATCTTCGATGTCTGGTTCGATTCCGCGGTGGCCTCCTGGGGCACCCTGGGATTCCCCCGCCGGCGGGAGGAGTTCGATCTCCACTGGCCCGCCGACTTCATCACCGAGGGGCAGGACCAGACCCGGGGCTGGTTCTACTCCCAGCTGGGCGCCTCCACCATTGCCTTCCACCGGGCCCCGTACCGGAGCGTGCTCATGCACGGCTTTGCCCTGGACGCCGAGGGGCGCAAGATGAGTAAAAGCCTCGGGAACGTCGTGGCTCCGGACGAGGTGATCCGGGACTACGGCGTGGACATCCTCCGGCTCTACATCCTCTCGGCGAATGCCCCCTGGGATGACCTGAAGTTCAACTGGGAGGGGGTGAAGACCGTCCAGCGGGCCCTCTCCATCCTCTGGAACGTGTACCGGTTCCCCCTCCCCTACATGATTCTGGACCACTATGCTCCTCCCGCGGGACCGGAAGGGTACGATCCCGCACCGATCCGGAACCGGGTCCGGGAGCTGGCCGCCGAGGACCGGTGGATCCTCTCCCGGGCCACTTCCCTGGCAAGGGAGGTGGACGCGGCCATGGCAGGCTGCCAGCTCCACCGGGCCACCCGGGCGGTACAGGAGTTCGTGCTCAATGACCTCTCCCGCTGGTACGTCCAGCTGGTCCGCAACCGATTGTGGCTGGAGGGGGATTCACAAGAGAAACAGGACGCCTACGACACACTGTACCACGTCCTGCGCCGGTTGATACAGCTCCTCTCCCCCTTCACCCCCCACCTGGCCGAGTACCTGTACCAGAACCTGAAGGCCGACGGCGATCCCCTCTCGGTGCACATGCTGGACTGGCCTGCGGGCGATGAGGTGCTCCTGGACCCGGCGCTGGAGTCGGCCATGGAGGTGGTCCGGGCCTTTGACGACGCAGTCGCCAATGCCCGCCAGGCAGGGAAACGGAAGCTCCGCTGGCCGGTCTCCGAGGTGGTGGTGGCCACGTCCTCCCCGAAGGTGGTGGAGGCCATCGGGCTTTTGCAGTCGATCTGCCGGGCCCGGGCCAACAGCCGGAAGGTGCTGGTCGTGGAGGGTGCCTGGGACCGGATCGGGCGCCAGGCAGAGCCCGTCATGAAGCGGGTGGGCCCTGCCTTCGGGAAGGAGGCCCCGAAGGTCCGGGAGCTGGTCATCTCCGCAGACGCGGACCGGCTGCAGCGGGAGATCGCACGGGACGGGAAGGCGATCCTGGAGGCCGGCGGGAAGTGCTTCGAGGTCACCGGCGAGATGCTTATGTTCCACGAGAAGGTGCCGGAGGGGATCTTCGCGGCGCCCATGCCGGACGGGACCGTGTACGTGGATGTCTCCCTCACTCCCGAGCTGGAGGCGGAGGGCTATTCCCGGGAGGTGATCCGCAGGCTCCAGGAGATGCGCCGCCAGGCAGATCTGGCCGTGGAGGACTTCATCGTGGCCCGGGTGGAGGTAGGGGATCCCCGGGTAGCGGATCTCATCAGGGGGACGTGGGAGGCGGTGATCCGGGACGAGGTGAGGGCTCGGGAGCTGGTCCTCTCAGGCCCAGGCGGGGGCGCCCCGGCAGGGTCCTGGACCGCCGAGGCGGAATGGGACGTGGAGGGGATCCCCCTCCGGACCGCGATCTCGCGGGCCCCCGTCCGCTGAGGATGCCGGCTCCGGAGTCACCTTTCAGGTTTCCGGTATCTGATGCATACTGGTGAGACGCTCCTGGGGGGCTCCGCCCCCCGCCGCGTGGGCGCCCCCCCCGTCGGTTGATCCCGATTGCTGATGTCTTCGGTGTTCAATCTATGTGGATCAGGCTATCCTCTCATCAGGGGGAGGGACCGGGAGGGGGCGGAGCCCCCTCCCCGCTGAGGATGCCCACACTCGGAGTACGTATCCGGCGGCGGACCGGATCACGGACCCGGAACCCGGACCAGTGACCGGATCAGGGCAACGCCCTCCGGGGATGTGAAGAGGGGCAGGTCTGTATCCACGGTCACCACCTTCCGGAGGGCGGTGACGTCCTGGCCGGTCACCGGGTTGTACCCGGCCCGTTCCTCCTCCCTCCGGTAGACCAGCACGCCCCGCCGCTGCCAGGCCGGGGTTTTTGCCAGGTTCACCCCCCGGGAGAACATCATCTCGTGGAGGGACTCCGAGGGGAGCCCCTTCAGGGAATCGGCGGCCTTGCCAGGATCCATCCCCTCCCGGACCAGGGTCTCCTGGCACCAGGCATTCATGTGGTTCCTCCACGCCTCCGCCTGCCGCTCCTGCAGGTACGTCTCCGCGTAGTCCGGGGATGCCTGGACCACCCGGGCATCGAAGGCCAGGGGCTCGGGAATCCCCAGGGCCAGCGTGAGGCAGCTGGCGGCGTAGGATGCGGTCACCGAGTCCAGCTTCTCCACCCGGCCGCTGAAGGGGAGGGTGGTGAAGTAGAGGCTGATCTCATCGGAGAAGGTGTAGGCAAGGACGGGGGAGAGGCCGCTTTCGGCTACCAGCAGCGCAGCCACGTCTGCCATGGCCCGGCAGAATCGGGCATCAAAGGGCCTCTCAAGGGCCAGGGAACGGGCAAGGCCGTGGAATGCCCTGCCATCGAGGCGCAGAAAAACCGGGGGGATGGTGGCCAGGCCGGAAAAGATCTCCCGTGATTCCATGGGAGGGGGAAAAGAGGGGAACCGGAGAATCCCTGCCCCTCACATCTCCTTCTCGGCCTTGAAGGGACGGGCGAGGTGGCGGATGACGATGATGTCGCCGATGGACTTGATGATCCGGAAGGGCACCTTGATCCCCTTGAACCCCTTGATGTCCACAAAGTCGGGATTCAGGTTGCCGATGGCCAGCGAGTCGATCTTCTTGGCATCGACATCAATCACCACGTCCTCCACGTCCCCGACATAGGCCGCCCTATCGGTGTACACGGAAAGCCCGAAAAGCTCGGTAATCTGCGTGATCATCCCTATCAGTGCAAGATAGATTCTATAACATTAAAAAGATACGTATCCCCATGAACTGGTCCCTCTCCATCGGGAAGATCTTCGGGATCCCGATCAGGCTCCACGTGAGCTTCATCCTTGCCATCCCCCTGTTTGCCTGGCTGATCGGGCGGGACGTGGAGCTGACCGCCCGGGTGATCGAGGGAGCCTTCAACGCGGTGGCAGGGATCTTCACATTTCTCCCCGAGATCTCCATCGACACCTCCCTCGTGGCCGTGGCCATGAATCCCTACATAGTGGGGGTGGTGGTGGCCCTGGGGCTCTTCTTCGGGGTTCTCGTCCACGAGCTGGCCCACTCCCTGCTGGCCCTCCGGCACGGGATCAAGATCCACTCCATCACCCTCCTGATCCTGGGGGGCATCTCCTCCATCGAGGACGAGCTCCCGGATCCCCACTACGAGCTCCCAATGGCCCTCGCCGGCCCCCTGACCAGCCTGGGTCTTGGCATCCTCTTCTGGATCCTCACGTATACCGTCATTGCCATTGCCATATCCCCGGCCGTTGCGGGGGTATCCATCTTCATCCTGGGGTACCTCGCGATCCTCAACATCATGCTCTTTGCCTTCAACCTGATCCCGGCCTTTCCCATGGACGGGGGACGGGTGCTCCGGGCATTCCTCGCCACCCGGATGCCCCTCGCCCGGGCCACCCGCCTCGCCGCCGACATCGGGAAGGCGTTTGCCGTGCTCATGGGGATCGCAGGAGTCCTTCTCGTCTTCAACCCGATCCTGATCATCATCGCGTTCTTCATCTACATCGGGGCCGACCAGGAGTCCATGATGGTCCGGTACAACGTGCTGCTCAAGGACCTCCGGGTCACGGACGTGATGACCCGGGACGTCCTCACCGTTCCCCCGACAACACCACTGCCGGATCTGATCCGGCTGATGTACACAACCAAGCACCTGGCCTTCCCCGTCGTGGACCTGGGGGTGCTCGTTGGCATGGTGACCCTGGACGACGTCCACCGTACCCCCGAAGTGGACCGGGATGCAAAACAGGTCCGGGACATCATGACCAGGATGCTCGTCACCCTGCCACCGGACGCCCTCCTCACCTCGGCCTTCCGGCTGATGACCCAGCAGGGGATCGGCCGGATCCCCATTGTCGAGGGGTCCACGCTCGCAGGGATCGTGACCCGCACTGATATCCTGCGGGTGATGGAGCTCCGCGAGGCTTAGGGCAGGAACGAGAGCAGGCCTTCCAGGGGGGTGGGACCCGCCACCCTTCGGAACTCCTCCAAGGACCGGAAGGGGCGTGCTGCAGCGATGGCCGCGGCCCGTTTCTTCCCCACACCGGGAAACCAGCGCAACGCCGGGACCGGCAGGTGGTTCACGTCCACGGGGACTGGCAGGGCCGTCACTGACCGCATCCCCCAGTCCACCACCACCGCGTCCAGCACCATCCGTACCGGCAGTTCGAGGGGGATTCCCACAAGGATGGGGTAGGAGCCCATAGGACGGCCGAAGGAGGTGGGGCCCGGCAGCTCCACTTCCACCGACCGGATAACGGTCCCAGCCGGGAAGACGCGGGCCAGCATGGGCAGGTCGAACTCCTTCCGGACCCACTCCTTGAACCTGCGGAACTCCCGGTCATGTTTCCCCAGGGTGTTGTCAGCGTATGCCCTTGTTCCGGGGAACGGCATCAGCTGCCGGAGGTTCACCCGCCGCACCTGCAGGCCCCGGGCAAGGACCTCTGACAGGAACTCCTGGTTCCGGGCAAAGGTCCCCGCCGTCTCCCCGGCAAGGCCTGAGACAAAGTTGAGACCTGGGAGGAGCTCCGGGATCCCGTCCCTGCGGATGGCCCCTGCACGGTTCACCACTTCAACAGCACGCATCACCTCTGCCGGCATGGCCTTCAGGTTGTTCCGGACCACGACCTCCGGGTCCGCGGTCTCCATGCCGAAGGCTGCCACGTCGCCGGGGGTATGGTGGGCCACGATCACCCGGAGGGCCTCCTCCGACGCCTCTTCGTGGCGGGCGATGGTCCCGGGGTTCATGTTGTCGATGTGCAGGGTGGAGAGATCCGGTGCCGCTGCCCGGATCCCGGAGAAGAGCCGCTCCAGCACACCGGGATCCGGCCTGGGGAACTCCTTGCCACCCGCAACTCCGTAGGTGAGAAGATCGGCCTGCCGGCCCAGGCGGAAATGGCGGGCACCCTCCCGGTACAGGGCACCCGCCTCGGCCGCCACGGCAGCGGGATCCCGGAACCGGGGCGGCCCGTGGAAGGGCTCCGTGCAGAAGGAGCAGCCGCCGGCAATTGACCGGTGGCAGCCGGTGCCGGTCTCCAGCTCGCACATGACACGGGGGTAGGACGGGTGCTCCCGGATCACCGGGGCGCCTGCAACAGTCCACCGGTTGCTTCTCCCGTAGTCGCCCTTTCCCCGCGGTTCCCTGCCCGCCAGATAGTCATCCAGCGCCTCGGCAGGACTTCCCGGGAGGAAGACATCATACCCGGCGATCTCCCGCCGGGTGGCCTTCCTCCCGCCGCCGGCAGAGGAGCCATAGAGGATCGGACCCCCCAGCACCTTCACCGGCCCGCGGAGCCGGGCCCCCACCTGCTCCACCTCCGAAAGGGTGGCCGGTGTTCCGCCCAGGTATTTCCCCGGCACCGTGAGCCCCGCAATGACAAGAACAAGTGCTGCCCGATCCAGGGTCCGGAGGAGCCCGGGATCCCTGCGGAGCATGTCAATGGTCAGGTACCGAAGGTCGTACTCCCGTTCGAGGAGGACGCCGGCACAGGTCCGGATGTGCGGCGAGAGGTACGGGGGAACCCCCAGGCAGGCGGGCTCGTCCACGTAGCCGTCCAGGATCGCGGCACTAGAGGTCATGGCCCAGAAGGGAGAGCAGCCGCCGTGCCCACTGGAGCTTCCTCCGCTTCACCGGGTTCACCGACGGATCGTCCAGGTCAAAGCCCACCAGGGTGACGGAAGAGGCTTCCAGGGCGTGGGCGAGAAAGACTGCCCGGTCACCATCGGAGAAACCACCGAAGTTGTGCACCCGGCCTACGGGCCGGGCCTGCGTGGTGCCCACCAGGGGGCCGGGAAGGCGGGGTACCCACCATTCCAGGAGGGGGATGTTGTCCCCGTGGGCATGGACCACGATGACCGTTCCCATCCGGTTCATCTCCGTGAACGCCTCCGTGGCCCCGTCCAGGTCGGTGGCAATGGCTGCCGGCCGGATCCCGCGGCTGTACAGCCGGTCCGCGGCCCGGTCGGCGGCAACGACCACGCCGCTGAGCCGGTCCAGCTCCCCTTCCAGGGAGCGGGCATTCCCGCAGACCGTGACCGCCTTTCCCCGGATCCTCCGCCGGAGGAGAGGAAGGGAGTCCCTGGGGAGGAGCCGGTCCAGGACCCGGGCCGCCTCTTCGTCGGAGGCACGGTCAAGGCCGAAGTCGCTGAGGATCTGGAGATAGTAGGGTTCCCAGTCCTCAAACTTCGAAAATTTCATGGTGTTCTTCCTTCTCCAGGCCCACCACCCGCATGAACTTGCGCAGGATGGGGTCCAGGACAAGGGTCAGGAGATCCTCCTTGGTCTTGACGAGAGAGAAGTAGGTGAGGGGGATGGTGGCGGCCGCCATGCTGGGGTGCCCGCCGGCATCCCCGATGTCGCCATAGGCCTCGGAAAGGACGTTCCCGATGTGGAGCCGGATGTCCCGGTTCCTGGCCGAGATGTAGATGGAGGAGTCGCCGATGCCGAAGACAAGCACCGTGTTCACCCCTTCCAGGTTGATGAGCAGGTCCGCGGCCTGGGGGAGGGCGTCCCGGTTCCTGATGAATCCTACCGAGGAGAAGAGGTACCCGCTCCGGATCTTGCGGTTGCGGATGGCGGTGCCCAGGACGTCCAGCGTCTCCTGGGAGATGGCCGGGGATGTGATCTTCTCCAGGAGTTCCTGGTCCGTGAGGGGGAGGAGGAAGGCGGCATTGGTCAGGTCCGCGGGGGTCACGTTCCTGCGGAACCCCCGGGTGTCGGCCTGGATCCCATACAGGAGGGCGGAGGCAACCTTCTTGTTCACCGGGGTGCCCAGCTCCTTCAGGTACTGGACCATGATGGAGGCGGTAGCCCCGATGTCGTTCCGGACATCGACATAATCGGCCTTCACCTGCGGGGCCTCGCCGTTCTTGTGATGGTCGATGACGATGTGGACCGGGGTGTTCCGGGGCAGCTCGTTGTTGATCCCGGGCACCGAGGAGTCCACCAGGGCCAGGTAGGTGCACTCCGAGAGAACTTGCGGGGTAATCCGCTCCATGCTGATGTCCAGCAGGTTCACGAAGGCCCGGTTCTCCTGGTGGCCGATGTTGCCCCCGTACAGGATCCGGCACTTCAGCCGGCCGGCGGTGGCCTCGGCGGCTATGGCGGAGAGGGCCATGGCCGAGGAGATGGAGTCCGGGTCCGGGTTCGTGTGGGTGACGATCCCGAGCGTGCCTTTCCATCCTGCCAGCAGGTCACGGAGCTTCCGGGCCCGCTGGGGGGCCTGGAGCTCCTTCGGCGGAGCCTCCGCCATTTCCTTCTTCTTCCGCTGGCGCACCGCTTCGGCCATATGTACATGAGATGGATTCTCCCCCGTAATAAGGGATTCCGTAACTATTAATACCGGAAACCGACCAGAGTCTTAGGTCATTTCCTGGGCCTGTAGCTTAGTCAGGTAGAGCGATGGACTCTTAATCCATAGGCCAGGGGTTCGAATCCCTTCAGGCCCGCTCCTGCTGTTTTTGGCGACCCCAATTTGCCAATCGTATTCGTTGATGATAACGGGGCGGTTTTCCGTGTACGTGGTGTACTGGTGAGACGCTCTCGGGGGCTCCGCTTCGGCTCTGCCCCCGCCGCGACACCTTCGGATTCTTCCGATCTGTCAACGACGGTTACATGCGTCTGGGGTGTACTACCGTGACGCTCTCGGGGGCTCCGCTTCGGCTCCGCCCCCGCCGCGTGGGCACCCCCCGCCGGTTGATCGGGACTGGTGATCCTTTCTCCTGATTTGCATTGAAGTAGCGTGACATCCTCATCGGGGGTGGGCGGTGGGAGGGGGCAGAGCCCCCACCCGTACCGTGTCATCCAACAGGCTGAGTCATGTCACCCATCATGCTCAGATATGGCAAACGGCGAAACCGCGGATTCTTTCATCCTCAGTAGGAGGGGAAATACGGAGATCCCACTGGGGCGTCCCACCAGTCTTCATCCATACGCGGGCAGTCCCACGGATCCCGGCGAGGGATACCGTGCTCCTTCAGGATACGGGATAGCCTCCGCTGAAGAG
>JAJRDC010000089.1 GCA_028678635.1 Methanomicrobiales archaeon | reverse complement strand
GAAAAACTCCCGTGGAATGTCCTATATTCTCTCTCCGCAGGGCATTTAATATCTCTGGTCCGCGGGGATGCGTACGAATCTATCCCACGCTATCGTTTTCACGTCAGCGGGTGGGGGCATGCCTCCACCGGTCCCTCCCAGGTCGGGGATAGGGGGATTCATCCGGTGCCGGAGTGTCCGACGCGGTTGCTCCTCCTCTCCCGTTAATCGCCCACACGCAAGGTCGGGCTATCCTCTGAACAACCCGATGGACGGGACTATCCTCATCAGGGTGTAGGGGCGGGAGGGGGCAGAGTCCCCTCCCGCCGAGCATGTCACCGGGTCAGGTCCCCTCCAGGAATCAGCCGTTCGACGAGGGGATTACCGCCCCGGCCCAACGACCGTCCCCGGCACCTCCTCACCAGAGAGCCATGCGGCGGTCCGGCCCGCCACCCTGCCGTTCGCGACCGTCACCGGGATCCGGCGGGAAAGCACGTAGGGGAGGAAATACGGGTCCACCTCCCCGCACGGGAACGCTTCGCTGACACGGGTCTGGAGGGTGCCGTCACGGGTGAGCCCGTCCACGGATTTCAGGAGGAGGAGCGGGAGATCCAGCCGGTGTGCCACCCATGCAGAGATGGAATCGGAGGTGACCTCCCAGGTGTGGGGGAGCGGATCCTCCATCCTCATCACCCGGTACGGGAGGAGCACCCGTATGCCCTCCGGCCTGCCGATCTCGTCCATCGTATCTATCCCATGGACCGCGATGTACCAGGCGTACTGTTCCATGGCCGCGATGGCCATCCAGTGGGACTGCTCATCGGGAAGTGAGAGCATCCGGACCAGGTCCGCGTACTGCCCGCCCCCGGGAACGATGAGCACGGGCCGCCCGGCATCCCTGACCTCCTGCGCCAGCCGGGGCACCTCGGAGAAGAGGCTCCCCCCGACCTTTATCACCGCGGCGGCAGGCATGCGGAAGTGATGGTGCCCGGCCGTGATAAAGGAGACGGCAGCCTTACGGTCCAGAGGCAGCAGGGGTCAAGAGGAGGGGCGGGATCCAGAGATCGCCAGAGATAATCCGGGATCTCTATTGATACCGGCCCCTGTCACCATAGACCCCTTTATTTCCACTGGAAGTCAGCTGTTCCCACAATGGGGAACTCACTTCGCAGCGTTCTTCTCCCCGGGTGCCAATCCTCCCGCACCCATGCGGGCGTCCCTGATCCTCCTGGCCATCGTTCTCGCCGGTATCCCGGCGGGCGGGCTCCAGATCGTGGAGTTCTGCCCGGATCCTTACCTGAAGGGAGAAGGGGACGCATATGTCGTGATAGCGGGTTCCGGCCCCCTGGACGGAGTCACCCTGGAGGACGGCGAGGGGATCCTGTCATTCCCCCCCGGGACCCGGATCCGCGGGCGGATCACCATCGCCGCGGAGGGCCCCGCGTTCCTCTCCACGTACGGAGTCCTTCCCGATTTCGAGATCCTGAACACATCGGCCGGAATCCCTGACATGCGTCACACGGGGATGTTTGCCATGGCAAACCGGGCCGACCAGCTGGTCCTGAAACAGGGGAACCAGGTGCTCCAGGAGGTCCGGTGGCCGGAGGTGGTGGCTGCCCGGGAAGGACAGATCCATTATTTGGAGAACGGGACCTGGGATCCCAGGCCCAGGTTCCCTGGCCAGTCCGGGTTTCTCCCCGCCGAATTTCCCGGGGCCACCGTCACGGTTTTCGTCTCTCCGGGAGGGGCCCGTGTGGTCCTCCTGGGTGCCATCCGGAATGCCTCCCGGGAGATCCTGGTGAGCACCTACGAGCTGGAGGATGCGGGCATCGCCCGCGAGCTGGCCGGGGCGCAGCAGCGGGGGGTCCGGGTGGAGGTGCTGCTGGAGGGCGGGCCCGCGGGAGGAATCTCCCCGGGCGGACGGGGTGCGGCACTCCTTCTGAACCGGTCCGGAATCCCGGTCTCCGTGATGGCCACCACTGATGCTGCCCATGCCCGCTACCGGTTCACTCATGCCAAGGTGGTGGTGCTGGACAGTACCCGCGTGATCATCGGGACAGAGAACCTGAATCCGACGGGGTATCCCCCGGTTGGCGAGACGGGGAACCGTGGGTGGGGTGTTCTCATCGAGGATCCGGAGACCGCCCGTTACTTCCGTGACATGTTCCTGCACGACCGGTCCGGCGGCGATATCCTGCCCTTCACCCCTGACGGTGAGGCACAGTTCTGGGATCCGGGGCCCCTGGTTACATCCAACCCTCCTGCCCCGGCGGCCCGTACCTTCCGGAACGGCATTGTCCGGCCGGTACTGGCTCCCGATACCTCGTTTCTCGTGGAGGCGTTGATCGCCTCAGCGAACCACTCGGTGGATATCGAGGTGGCGTCCATCAGGAACAGCACCGGCGATCGCCTGAACCCGTATCTCCTGGCAGCGGTGGATGCATCCCGGCGCGGCGTGACGGTCCGGATCCTGCTGGACGGATCCTCCTACGGTACCGAAGGGGATGAGGATAACGACGAAATGGCGGCGGTGATCGCAGGGATTGGGCGGCGGGAAGGGCTGCCGCTGGAGGTCCGGGTGGGGTGGCCTGCAGACCTGGGCGTACGCTCCATCCATAACAAGGGGGTGATCGTCGACGGCCACCGGGTGCTCGTCTCCTCCATCAACTGGAATGAAAACAGCCCAACCTTCAACCGGGAGGCCGGTGTGATCCTTGAGCATCCCGGAGTGGCGGGATTCTTCACGGAGGCGTTCGCGCAGGACTGGAACCGGGCTGCCGGGGGATTCCGGACGGATGAAACGGTAATCCTCCGCTGGGCGGTGGCAGTCCTCGTCTTCTGCCTGCTGTTCGGGATATACCTGGTCCGGAGGAGATGGTGAGGGTTGCCAACTCCCGGGAGTACGGCAGGAAAGATTTCGTAATGGCAGGGCACAGGTGAGACTCTCTCGGAGGGCTCCCGCCCCACGCCGCATGAGCGTCCCCCGTCGGTTGATCCTCACGGGAGTGGCCTCGGGAAGTTGGTCCTGAGAACAGACTGTCCTCTGGTCGAGGGGATGGTCCGTTTCAGAGGGGAGGTATGACCGGACGATTTCGTTGGGACCGCCTCCCTGCCTCCGGCTCTGCCCGCCTCAGATCCTGCATCTTTAAGTACGCCGGTGGCCATCCACTCCACTGTGCTGGAATGGCAGGAGCGCACCGCCCTCCTTCTCCTGGTGGCGGTGTGCCTGATCGTAGCCGGTGCCCATCTGGTGCTCACCGGCATCGGGAAGGCGGCCTTTGCCTCGCCCTTCTCCCCGGAATCGCCGGACGGGGCCCTCGTCTCCCTCCAGGGAACCGTGGAGCGGGTCACCGTGACCGAAACGGGTGGGCACATGATACTCCGTGTGGACGGGATCCCTGTCTTTGTCCCCGCCAGCTCCCGGGGCGAGCGCATCATCCTGGAAGGGGACCGGGTGGCTGTACTCGGAACCGTGCAGACCTACCGGGGGGAGAAGGAGATTGTCGTGCAGGGCCGGGACGACATCCGGGTCCT
>JAJRDC010000243.1 GCA_028678635.1 Methanomicrobiales archaeon | reverse complement strand
AGCACACCCGCATCGAGCGGTATCCTGTCGTCGCCCGGTGGCGGGACGACATCTACCTGACCATCGCCTCCATCGCCGATTTCCAGCCCTACGTGACGAGCGGTGTCGTGCCGCCGCCGGCCAATCCCCTCACCATCTCCCAGCCCTGCATCCGGCTCAATGACCTGGACGCCGTCGGGCGGTCGGGGAGACACCTGACCCTCTTCGAGATGATGGCCCACCATGCCTTCAACACGCCGGGGAAGGAGATTTACTGGAAGGACACGACGGTTGCCCTCTGCGACGAGTTCCTGGCCTCCATCGGGGGGGACCTCCGGCGGGTTACCTACAAGGAGCACCCCTGGTTCGGCGGCGGGAACGCGGGCCCGAGCCTGGAGGTGCTGATCGGCGGTCTCGAGGTGGCGACGCTGGTCTTCATGAACATGGGCCGGCAGAAGACCGCCGATCCGCCGGTGATGCTGGACGGCGAGGCCTACTACCCGATGCCCATCCGGATCGTGGACACGGGCTACGGTCTTGAGCGGTTCGTCTGGGCATCCCTGGGATCCCCCACGGTGTACGACGCGGTGCTCCCCTGTGCCGTGGAACGGATCACCTGCGACGCCGGCCTCTCCCATGCCCTCACCGACCCCGAGTACCAGCGGATCCTGGGGCTGAACGCCAAGGTGGCAGGCCTCGTCGACATCAAGGGATCCAACCTCTCCGCCCTCCGGGAGAAGGTGGCGGGGGCCATCGGCATCCCGGTGGACCGGTTTCTGGAGATGATCGTGCCCATGGAACGGGTCTATGCCATCGCGGACCACACCCGGTGCCTGGCCTACATGCTGGGGGACAACATCGTCCCCTCCAACGTGAGGGAGGGCTACCTGGCCCGGCTGGTCCTGCGCCGGACCCTCCGGATGATGCATGACCTCCACCTCCCTCCAGAGGCGCTCGCCGACTACGTGGACCTGCAGATCACCACCGCCGGCCCCGGGACCTTCCCCCAGGATGCGGCCACCGTCCGGGAGATCGTTGTCCGGGAGGTGGAACGCTAT
Source organism: Methanomicrobiales archaeon (assembly GCA_028678635.1). The sequence goes on along the minus strand of JAJRDC010000243.1, from coordinate 1,570 downwards.
GCCCAGACAATGGAGCGGGGGACCCGGATCGTCCAGCGCCTGGCCCAGTCCTACAAAAAGAAGGGCGAGAACATCCCTGTCGCAGAGGCCATCACCCTCTACGACTCCCACGGGATCCCGCCCGAGACCCTCCGGGAGCTGGCCGCTGCCGAGGGTGCCACCGCCGAGATCCCGGATGATTTCTACTCGCAGATAGCCCTCGTCCACTCGAAAGCGGAGAAGGAGGCCGAGGACCCGCTGGAGCGGTACCGGGACCGGGTCCGGGAGTTCCCGCCGACAAAAAGGCTCTACTACGACTCGCCCCACGACATGGAGTTCGAGGCCACGGTGCTGGACACTTTCGACGGCATCGCCATCCTGGACCGGACCCTCTTCTACCCGGCCGGGGGCGGCCAGCCCTCGGACACCGGGACGCTCATGGCCTCCGAGGGGATCGTCCGCGTGGACAACGCCGTGAAGCTGGGCGAGGTGATCCTGCACCAGACCAAGGGCGGTGTCCTCAAGGCGGGGGAGAAGGTGAAGGGGAAGCTGGACGAGGAGCGGCGCCTCTCCCTCATGCGCCACCACACGGGGACCCACATCCTGCTCCACGCCTGCAAGGTGGTACTCGGCTCCCACGTCCACCAGGCCGGCGCCCAGAAGGGGAGCGACTCGGCCAGGCTGGACATCCGCCACTTCCGGCACGTGACACCGGAGGAACTGGGCAAAATCGAGGTGGAGGCGAACCGGATGGTGATGATGGCGCTGCCCGTCTCCATCCGGTGGGAGGAGCGGACCCACGCCGAGCAGAAGTACGGCTTTGACCTGTATCAGGGCGGTGTCCCCCCGGGGACCGAGATCCGGGTGGTCCAGGTGGACGGCGAGGTCCAGGCCTGCGGAGGTACCCACTGCGGGAACACCGGAGAGGTGGGTGCCATCAAGGTGCTCCGTGTGGAGCACATTCAGGACGGGATCGAGCGGCTGGAGTTCGCGGCCGGGATCGCGGCCCTCTACGCCATGCAGCGGGTGGAGGGGCTCCTCTCCGCCTCGGCCGGCGCCCTCTCGGTACAGCCGGAGAACCTGCCCGGGGCCGTCCAGCGGTTCTTCTCCGAGTGGAAGGAGCAGCGGAAGGAGATCGAGCGGCTGCAGGCGAAGGTGGCGGAGCTCTCTGCCGCGTCGGCGGCACCCGAGATGGTGGGGGGAGTACCGGTGCTCGTCCAGCGGCTGGACCTCCCCCCCAGGGAACTGGCTGCCATGGCCCAGAAGATCGCGGACCGGGGCGGCGTGGCCCTTCTTGCCGGCGGCAGCGGGAAGGTGAACGTGGCCGCCGCATCCGGGACCGCGAAGGTGAACGCGGCGGAGCTGGTGGCGGTTGCCTGCGCCATCCTGGGCGGGAAGGGCGGCGGTACCCCCCAGCGGGCCCAGGGCGGCGGTGCAGATCCCGCAAAGATCGACGAGGCGCTCGCTGGGGCGAAGCGGCTCATCGGGGCGAAGCTCCATGGCTGAAGGCGTCGTGATCCTGGAACCCGGCGATGAGCGGGCCAAGAAGATCGCGAAGGCGATGGCGAGCGGGACGGCGACGGATATCCTG
>JAJRDC010000032.1 GCA_028678635.1 Methanomicrobiales archaeon | reverse complement strand
AAGGTACCGGTCCCGGTCCGGCGGATCGTCTCTCTGGCACCCGGAGAGACGGAGATCGTCGGAGCCCTGGGACGGTCGGACCTGCTGGTGGGCCGGTGCAGTGCCTGCTCCTGGCCGCCGGGAGTCCTGAACGTGCCGGTGGTTGGAGGAGAACAGACATACCGGGTGGAGACAGTGATGGCACGGGATCCCGACCTGATCCTGGCCACACCCCGCGAGGAACCGAAAGGGCTGGATGAGCTGAGGAGGAACGGGTATGCCGTGCTCGTCTTTGCGCCCGAGACCATCAATGGGATATACCGGAACATCCGGACGGTGGGGCAGGCCATCGGGGAGGATCAGAACGCATCCCGGGTTGTGGCGGGCCTGCAGATACAGGAGAAGGAGATACGGGAAGTGAACCGTAATCTCTCGAAGGTCCGGGCCATCTACGTGATCCACGACGACCCGCTCTACGTTGCCGGGAACCTGACCTACGAGAACACCCTCATCACGGCGGCCGGTGGGGTGAACCTGATGGCCGGCGCGAACGGGTACCTGATGGCGGCCGAGGAATCGATGGTGCGGTACAACCCGGATACCATTCTCGTTCCTGCGGACAGCCCGGTCAACGGGACCACACTGGCGGGCCGGATCGCAACCCGTCCGGCCTTTGCCAATCTCTCGGCTGTGAGAAACGACCGCATCTGCACCATTGATCCCTCCATCACCCACTGGCCTTCCCCGCGGGTGATCCAGGGCATCCAGCTCATCTCGGACTGCCTGCACTCCTCCGGCTGAGGCCGCCGCCCCGCATGATCCGGTACTCGAATCAGTGAACGGTTATTGGTATATACCGATGACTGGTGAGGCGCTCTCGGGGGCTCCGCTGCGGCTCTGCCCCCCCGCCCTCCTCGATGTCGTTGATGTGAGGGGATTTTCACCTGTCGGATGGTTCAAACGCAATGCGTACTGGTGAGACGCTTTCGGGGGCTCCGCCCCCGCCGTGGGCACCCCCCCGCAGTTGATCCGGATTGAACCGTTGGGGGTTACATCACCGATATGGTGAACTATCCTCTGGTTGTGGGGAAAGCCCGGGAGGGGGCTCCTGCCCCTCCCGCAGGAGATCCCGGATACCGGGATCCCCGGTAAAACAGGAGAGAGAAGATTATTCCTTCAGGGGTTCCCAGCGGCCCTTTAAGGTTTTCTCCACCAGGGGGAGGGTCGTGTACTCCATCTCGTCCATGGAGAGACGGTGGGGCTCGAAGGGGCCCTGGGCCCGCAGGGTGTCGGCCAGCTCGTTACACCGGGCCCGGACCCGGTCAAAGCCCACGTCGTCAAACATGTCCACGGGACCGATCAGTTTCCCGTTGGACACCTGGAATCCCAGGCAGATGACCCGGGGCGGTCCGTCGAAGCGGGTGCAGTTGGCATCGGGGAGACCGACCGGCATGAAGGGACCATGGTGGGAGCCCCGCATCCAGCCGGCCACGATCACCGGGATGGTGAAGGGCTCGATGACCTCACCCACGGCAGGGAGGCCGCTCTGGGCCCGGACGATCATCACCGGGTCGTCCTTGCCCACGTACTTGCCTGCGATCAGGGCCAGCCGCTGGGTGGAGGTGGAGGCGGCGATGACCCCGTCCTTCCTGAACACGTACTTGACCACGTAACGGGAGGGGGCCCCGATGTAGGCCAGGAGGCTGTAGGTCTCCTCGGGGGTCCTGAACCGGACTTTCCGCTTCTCCATCACGTCGTGGACCTCGAAAATGAACCCATCGTGCATCCCCGGGTCGATGACGAGCCCTGCCGTGTTGAACGGGTCGGCAAACATCTTGTACAGGAAGAAGTTCCATGCGCCCGGCTCGGTCTTATCGGCCATGAAGCAGAGGACCGGGTCGCTCGCCCGCTCCTCGAACTCCATCTCCGCAACCCCGGGCCCCATCCCCTTCACGTTCCCGGAGAACGCGGTGGAGAGGATGTCCTGGCCGGCACCGTACAGCTTCTTCTCCTTTGCTAGCGCAGTGCAGGCCATGAACACATCGAAGGCGAGTTTGTGGATCTCGGGATTATCCTCGCCCTTCGTGTGGGTCATGATCAGCTCCAGGTCGTCCCCGCAATGAGTGACGAAGGAATCAATGATGGTCTTGCCCTCCGCGGCCGCGAGCATCTTCGCTGCCTTCTCCAGCACCTCCGGAAAGACCGTGGAGTGGCCCGGGTAGGAACCGATATCCGCCTTGATAAGAGAGATGGTGGTCTTCGCCATAGGTCACCACATAGTAGGTGAGAGTCACCCTATATGTACATGACGATATGGGAATCTGCCGGCAGGATCCGGAGGAAAAGAGGGAGGATCAGGAGGGGGTGCTGCCGGAAGGGATCTTCCGGAAGACCGCCTCCACCACGCCGTGCCGGCATGAGCGCCGGACAGGCTCCGGTTCCACGCCGGAGATCGGGACGCGTGCGCGGTACCCCTGCAGCCCGGCGATCCCCACGATCCAGAGGATCCCGTCACGGATCCGGAGGTGCAGCTGCTCGTCGGCCACCCCGGGCATCTCGGTGAGTACCTGCACCTCGTCATCCGTCTCATGCACTTCCGCAGGGGCATCGATGACCGGTGACACGACGCCGGGCCCGGTCCCGTTCCCGGCGCCCTGGGCCGGTGGACCGTGGATCATGATGAAGATCCCGTGCATCCCTGGCTGGGAACCCCCCTGCTCCAGGGCCTGCCGCACCAGCTGCTTCACCATCTCCATGATCTTCCGGTACTCTTCGCTGTCGCTGTCACCCATCCCGTTTACCTCGCCGTGAGCATCTGCTTTGTCTCGAACGGCTTCTCGGTTTTGGCGAGCATCTTCTCCAGCGCTGCCGTGGCTTTCCGGATCGCCCCGAAGTCCTTCTTCCGGGCAAAGGTCTTCTTCCGGAGGTCCTCCATGGACGTCTGCAGGTCGTCCTTGCCCTCTGCCCCCAGGGTCGCGAGGTCGGCCCGCTTTACCGCGGACGCCGCCGCCTCCAGCGCCTTCCGCTGCTCGGCGTTGTAGATCATCTCCCAGGAACGGCGCTCGTGCTCTTCCAGGGTATCGGCATCCAGGGAGCCCTTCACCCGGGCCAGGGCCTCCTCGAAGTGGGCCTTCGTGATCCGGATGTTCACGGCCGCGTCCTTCCGTTCCTGGTCGGACTTCCCTGCCATCGCCGCAATGAACTCCCGCATGGCGCCGAGCTTTGCCTCCCGCACCAGCGCCTCGATGTCGGCACCCACGTACCCATCAGTCCTGGCCACCAGGTCCGCAATATTCAGGTCCCCGGCGAGTATCGCGTCCGCGTTCTTCAGGTACACGTCGAAGATCTTTTTCCGGCTCTCGGCATCGGGGGGCGGCACGTAGATGATCCGATCCAGCCGCCCGGGGCGCATGAGTGCCGGGTCGATCATGTCCGGCCGGTTCGTGGCGGCCAGCACCACCACGTTTTTCAGCTCCTCCAGGCCGTCCAGCTCGGTGAGGACCTGGGAGACCACTGACTCGGTGACATGGGAGGACCCCATGTACATGCCCCGGCGGGGGACAAGCGCATCCACCTCGTCAAAGAAGATGATGGACGGGGCCGCCTGCCGGGCCTTCCGGAAGACCTCCCGGACCCCCTTCTCCGACTCCCCCACCCACTTGGAGAGCAGCTCGGGGCCCTTCACCGAGATAAAGTTGCACTCGCTCTCGTTTGCCACCGCTTTTGCGAGGAGCGTCTTCCCCGTGCCCGGGGCACCGAAGAGGAGGATCCCCTTCGGGGGCTTTGTCTGCAGGGACGCAAACACCTCGGGATACCGCAGCGGCCACTCCACCGCCTCGGAGAGCTCAGCCTTCACCTCTTCCAGGCCGCCCACGTCGGTCCACTTCACGTCCGGGACCTCCACGAGCACCTCCCGCATGGCGCTGGGCTCCACGTGTTTTAAGGCCTCGTCGAAGTCCTCCTTCGTCACCTTCAGCTCGTCCAGGATCTCGGCCGGGATCGCCTCTTCCATGTTGATCTTCGGGAGCTCGTCCCGGAGGGCGTGCATGGCCGCTTCCTTCACAAGGAGCGCGATGTCAGCCCCCACGAACCCATGGGTGATATTGGCATAGTCCTGCAGGTGGATCTCGTCGGAGAGCGGCACCCCCCGTGTGTGGACCTGGAAGATCTCCAGCCGCCCCTTCTTGTCCGGGATCCCGATCTCGATCTCCCGGT
>JAJRDC010000060.1 GCA_028678635.1 Methanomicrobiales archaeon | reverse complement strand
TCCGGGAGAAAGAGGCCACCCAGCGGCGGGTCCAGGCCCTGGGCGGCCTCGTGTTCGGTGCCGGCTTCCTGATCCCGGGCCTTGACTTCCGATTCGGGTGGTCCCAGGTCCCGGTCCCGGTCGTCCTCGCCGCCGACGTTGCCGTCTTCCTGGGGTACCTCCTCATCTTCCTGGTCTTCCGGGAGAACAGCTTCGCGGCCCGCACCGTTCAGGTGGAGGCCGGACAGCGGGTCGTCTCCACCGGTCCCTACGCGGTCATCCGGCACCCTATGTACCTGGGGGTGATCGTCATGTTCCTGGCCACACCCCTGGCCCTGGGCTCCTGGTGGGCCCTCCCGGTCTTTCTCCTCCTGCCGGTGGTGCTGGTATTCCGGATCCGGAACGAAGAGGAGGTGCTGCTGCGGGACCTCGCCGGGTACGATGAGTATTGTCGGAAAGTGCGGTACCGTCTCATCCCGCGGATCTGGTAGGGAACCGGGGAGTCTGCGAGGGCCCCCAAACCTTAAAGTGAGGAGGAACGATAGGGGTGACCATGCACCTCACGACGCTGGTAGAGGATACCCCGGGCCGCGCGGATCTCCGGCGCCGGTTCGGGCTCTCCCTCTGGGTGGAGACCGGCGGGAGGAACCTCCTGTTCGATACCGGGCAGGACGGGTCGTTCCTGCAGAATGCACGCACCCTGGGGATCGACCTGGGGAACACCAGTCTGGCCCTCCTCTCCCATGGCCACTATGACCACGGCGGCGGCCTCGGGGTGTTCTTCCGGGAACATGCCGGGATCCCGTTCCACCTCGGTGAGGGGGCCGGCGAGGACTACTACGGGAAGGTCTTCGGGATGAAGAAGTACATCGGCCTGGACCGGTCGGTCCTGGAACAGTACCGGGACCAGCTCCGGTGGGTGAGCCGGGACACAGAGCTCGCGTCCGGCATCCATGCGCTCACTCCTGTTGCGAAACCCTGGCCGATCCCTGCGGGCAACCGGAGGCTTCTCATGAAGACCCCGGAAGGGCTGGTCCCCGATACCTTCCGCCACGAGCTGACCTGCGTGGTCCGGGAGAAGGACGGGATGGTGGTGCTGGCCGGCTGTGGTCATTCCGGGATCCTGAACATGGTGAAGGCGGCACAGGACCGGTTCCCGGGCGAAACGGTGAAGGCCGTGGTGGGCGGGTTCCACCTGATCGACAATCCGTTCCTGAAGACCATGGGAGCCAGCCCCTCGGAGGTCCGAAATGTGGCGCATCGGCTCGACGCGATGGGATGCCGGCGGGTGATCACCGGTCACTGCACGGGGAAGAAAGCCGCCAGGATACTCTCGGAGGAGCTGGGGGAACGGCTGGAGATCCTGCACACGGGATCCGAGTTTGATATCTGAACCCCTGGAACCATCTCCCGCCGCGCAGGATCCGATTCCTTCCATCTTTTATACGAGCAGAGCGGATTCGCGGTAGGGGATAGACCGGCGTGCTCGTCTGCGGTGACATCGATGGCAGGATTACCCTTATGCGGGCATACCGGCCCCTGGTCCACCGCGAGCTCTGCATCGCCTGCGGGACCTGCGCGGACTTCTGCCGGCACGGGAGCATCCGCCGGAAGGCCGACGGCACCCTCCATACCGATCTCCAGAAGTGCATGGGCTGCGGCCTCTGCTCCCGGGCCTGCCCGGAAGGAGCCATCGAGATGGCGGAGATCGGCGGGATCGCGGCACTGGCGTGAGGGGAGTACCCGCGGTTGCGGGGAATGCTCCGGTGGACGCGGAATCCTGTGGGATCTCTTCCCCGTGCGGCTGGGGGTGGTGAACATATCCTCCTGCGATCCTCCGCGCGGGATCAGAACCGGAGGTTTTTCGTCCCTGAAACGAATCTCTCTCCCACAGCCATGAAACATCAGCGCAGTGTCGACCTGAAAGCCATCGCGTGGGAGGCGATGTCCAGGTACGGATTCGCGCCCCGGTTTCCGGAACCCGTGCTCCGGGAGGTGGGCGCTCTCGACCCGAACCTGATCCAGTCCCCGGCCAGGGATGCGCGGGACCTGCGCGCGCTCCTCTGGTCCTCCATTGACAATATCGATTCTGAGGATCTGGACCAGCTGGAGTACTGCGAACCGGGCCAGGGCGCGGAGATCCATGTGAAGGTCGCCATCGCGGACGTGGACCTTTTCGTGCCGAAGGACTCACGGACCGATCGGCACGCGTCCCACAACACGACGTCAATCTACACGGGGGTCGTCACCTTCCCTATGATCCCGGAGCGCCTCTCCCACGGGATCACTTCCCTCCTTCCCGGCCAGGACCGAATGGCCGTTGTCATCGAGTACACGGTCCTCCCGGACGGGAGTGTCCGGCCCGGCGACGTATATCGGGCGCTGGTGCAGAATAAAGCCAAGCTGGTGTACGAAGAGGTGGGGGATTGGCTGGAAGGGTCAGGACCCGTCCCCCGGACCGTGCGGGAAGTCCCCGGCCTGGAGGAGCAGATCCGCCTGCAGCAGCAGGCGATGGTCCGGCTGAAACGGTACCGGGTGGCCCAGGGGGCCCTGGACCTCCAGACCCTGGAGGCCCAGCCGGTGCTGGACGATGACCACGTGCGGGACCTTGTGATCCAG
>JAJRDC010000187.1 GCA_028678635.1 Methanomicrobiales archaeon | reverse complement strand
GCCCGGGCAATGGCATCCGCGAGGGAGAGGGTGGGCCGGGAGGGGATCTCCGGGAGATCCATTTCCAGGCTGGCGACGCGGTTCCGGGTGCTCTTCAGGATCTCGTCCAGGATCATGGCCTCCCTCCCGTTGCCTCCACCAGCCGGTCAAGTTTTTCCAGGGCGGCACCTGTATCCACGGAGGATGCGGCCACCCGGAGCCCTTCATGGATATCCCGCGCACCGCCGGCCAGATGGATCGCAGCGGCGGCGTTCAGGACGACGATGTCACGCAGCGGCCCCCGCCCCCCTCCCAGGATCTCCCGCAGGACCCGGGCGCTGGCGGCCGGATCGCCCCCCGCCAGGTCGGCCCTAGTGGCGACCGGGATGCCGAAGGTGGAGGGATGGATCCGGTACGTGCAGATGACCCCATCGATGAGCTCCGCCACGTCGGTCCCGCCCGTCGTCGTGATCTCGTCCAGGCCGTCGCCGTGGACCACCATGGCCCGCCTGGTTCCCAGCAGCCGGAGGACATCCGCCACTTTTTCGGTCAGTTCCGGGGTGTAGACGCCGGTCAGCTGCACGTCGGCACCGGCCGGGTTGGAGAGGGGCCCCAGCAGGTTGAAGACGGTCCGGATCCCGATCTCGCGACGGGGCGCAAGCACGTGCTTCATGGCCGGGTGGTGGGTGGGGGCATACAGGAAACAGATGCCGACCCGCTCGCAGATGTCGGCGAGGAGCGGCGGGGGCACGGCGAGCCCCACACCCGCGGCCTCCAGGAGGTCCGCTGACCCGCAGCGGCTGGAGACCGAGCGGTTCCCGTGCTTCACCACCGGTATCCCGGCCCCCGCTGCCACGAAGGCGGCGGCGGTGGAGATGTTGAAGGTCCCGGTCCCGTCGCCGCCGGTCCCGCAGGTGTCCAGGGAGGGCCTCGCGAACCGGGGGGAAATGACCAGCGCCCGTTCCCGCATGGCCCGGGCCATGGCTGCGATCTCGCCCGGCGTCTCGCCTTTCATGCGGAGTGCCGTGAGGAGGGCGCCCGTCTGGGCCGGGGTCACCTTCCCGTCCATGATCAGCCCCATCATCCGGTAGGCATCCCCGGGGGAGAGATCCCGCCTCTCCACCAGCCGTGGGAGAATGCCGTCGATCGTCATGAGGATCCCCCCTGCGGGAAGAGAAAACGGCGGAGGATCGTGTCACCGTCGGGCGTCAGGATGGACTCCGGGTGGAACTGGATTCCTTCAACCGGGTACACGCGGTGGCGCAGCCCCATGATGCTCCCGTCATCCCCGCTCACTGCCGAGACCTCCAGGTCAGGCGGGAGGGACGCCGGGTCCGCCACCAGCGAGTGGTAGCGGGTGGCGGAAAGGGGATTTCCGAGGCCGGAGAAGATCGTCTTCCCGTCGTGGTGGATTGGGGAGACCTTGCCATGTACCGGCCGTGGAGCCCGCACCACCCGCCCGCCGAAGGCGACACAGATGGCCTGGTGACCCAGGCAGACCCCCAGCGTGGGAATCGTGCGGGAGAGCGTCCCGAGCACCCGGAGCCCCACGCCGGAATCCTCGGGCTTCCCCGGGCCGGGGGAGAGGATGATCCGGTCGCAGGGGATACCGATCACGTCCTCCAGAGGGGTGTCCGATGTGACCACCCGTGGTTCCGCCCCCAGGTATCCCACCTGCTGCGACAGGTTGTAGGTGAAACTGTCGTAGCAGTCGATGAGGAGCACCTTCACCGGTATCCCCCCGCCGCCTCGATGGCCCTCATCATGGCCATCCCCTTGTTCTCGGTCTCGATCCACTCGTTCTCGGGGACCGAGTCGGCAACGATACCGGCCCCCACCCGGAACGATGCCCTCCCGCCCTGCACGAGGATCGTCCGGATGGTGATGGCAAACTCCAGCGTGCGGTCGAACCCGGCGAATCCCACGGCCCCGGCATAGGGTCCTCTCGGAGTCTTCTCCATCTCGCCGATGATCTGCATGGCCCGGATCTTGGGGGCACCGCTCACCGTCCCTGCCGGGAAGCAGGCCTTCAGGGCATCGTACCCGCTCCGGTGCTCCTCCAGCGTTCCGTGGACCGTCGAGACCAGGTGCTGGACATGGGAGAAGCGCTCCACGGCCATGAAATCCTCCACCCGGACCGAACCGTACCGTGAGACCCTTCCCACGTCGTTCCGTGCCAGGTCCACGAGCATCGTGTGCTCTGCCCGTTCCTTCTCATCCTCCCGGAGCTCCTGGGCCAGCCGGGCATCCTCCTCCGGTGTCCTGCCCCGGGGCCGGGTCCCTGCGATGGGGACCGTGGTGACCCGGCCCCGCTCCACCCTGACCAGCATCTCGGGGCTCGCGCCGATTAGCTGCCGGTCGCCGAAGTCAAGGTAGTAGAGGTAGGGGCTCGGGTTGATCTGCCGGAGGGCCCGGTAGACCTGGAAGGGATCAGCTGGGAGGTCGCACTCCAGGGACCGGGAGATGACCGCCTGGAAGATGTCCCCTGCGATGATATGCTCCTTCACCCGCTCCACGGCCCTGCAGTACTCCTCCCGGCTCATATCAGACGAGGGAAGGGGGGGTTTCCCTGCCGGTGTGCGCCCGTCAGGAGCCTCTCCCCCAGGGAGAGATCCCAACCGTTCGACGGTCTCCTGTATCCGTGCTGCCGATCTGCGGTACTCCCGCCGGGGATCGGACTCGTAGGTGAGGAGGGGGCTCGCGAAGACAAAGAGCTCCCGTGCCCGGTGGTCAAACACGATGCAGTCGGTGACGAGCATGAACTGCCCGCAGGGCCCGCCTCCGGCCGTCTCCCCGGGCCGGGGGACCATGGGGAAGAGCGAGTGGACGAGATCATAGGAGAAGTAGCCCACCATGCCCCCCGAGAAGCGCGGGGCCCGGAGCTTGACATGCGCGAACCGCTGGAGGAGGGACCGGAGCTGGTCCACGGCTGTCTCACCCTCGGGAGACCGGGCGATGGCAGTGAGGGGCTCGCTGCCGGCGATTGCCACCTGGTCCCCCAGCGAAACGGTAAGGCCGGGGTTCCATCCCAGGTAGGAGTACCGGGCGATCTTCTCGCTCCCCTCCATGGATTCCAGGAGGATCCCCGGACCATGGCACAGCGAAGCGTAGACGTCCGTGGGATTGACATACGGGAGCGGGATCCGGGTGCAGAGCGGGACAAAGAGGGGCCGTGCCTGGTGCTCGGCCAGCGCCAGGAACTCCTCCTCTCCCAGGTTCAGGGACCGGGTCCCGGTGACGGCGGGCCCCTCCCCGGTGGGGCGGCCGGTCCCTTCACAGGCAGTTGGGAGACGCATGAATAAGCTGAGCAACGTCTATATTTATACATTATTGAACATATGTGTGCATTAAGAGTCGTTGCCAGGTACCAGCGGCTGGCAGGTCCTCCTCTGCCATCAGGATTTCTGCACCCGCCCTGCCGGATGGGAGTCTTTAACAGGATTCGCTCCGACTACTGGAACAGCGGGGACGGGACTCTCGCGGACCGCCGGGCAGCGGAATGGCAGCCGGGGCCGTGGAGTGGACAGGCAGGGAAGACCGCAATGAGATCGGCCATCATCCTTGTGGGGGGCGAGGCCCGCCGGGCCGGCGGGCAGGAGAAGTACTTCTTTCGCTTGAACGGCAGGACCTTCCTCCAGCACATCCTGGAGAGCCTCCGGGGCGTCGTGGACGACGTGGTGCTGGCTGCCCGGGACCCGGCCCAGTGCGAGCGTTTCGGCCACATCCCCGGCCTCCGGTGTGTACCGGACCGGAGGAAGGGGATCGGCCCCCTGGGGGGCCTCCATGCCGGGGTCCAGGAGGTGAAGGGGGACCCTGTCTTTGTCTCGGCCTGCGACATGCCGTGCATCAACCACAGGGTGGTGGTACTCCTCTTCCAGGTCCTGGAATCCGGGCCATGGGACGCCGTGATCCCGGCCTGGGACCCGGAGATGATCGAACCCCTCCACGCGGTCTACCGCAGGCAGCCGCTCCTCGCGTACCTGGAGTCCCACGACGACCTCTCGGTCCGGGCCATGGTCCGTTCCATGAACGCCCGGTTCCTCTCCATCGACGAGATCCGTGCCCTGGACCCGGAGCTCCGGACCTTCACGAACATCAACAAGCTGGAGGACCTGGAACGGATCAACCGGGAGATGGGGCAGTCGCCCGGCACAGGACGGGAATGAAGTGTTTTTCCCTTTTCTGATAGTGTCCCATCCATCGTAATTTCAGACAGGAGGGGGCTCTGCCCCCTCCCGAACCCTCCCCTGACGAGGATATTACACGAGGATATTACGTTACATCGGGATTCAATACAGGATACACCACCGGTTCCCGGAAACCGGCGGGGGGTGCCCACGCGGCGGGGGCGGAGCGAGCGGAGCTCCCGAGAGCGTCTCGGTAGTACTACTCGAACAGGTGACATCGACATGCCATATCTTGCGGAAACCACATGGATCGCGGCTGGCGCAGGCCGCAGCCTCAGCCGAACCGTCGCCGAACCCCGGAGCCGTCGCGGGCGTAGCGGCCCAGCTCCGAGTCCAGGAGCCGGTCACCGGAAAAGACCGGCCCCTCACGGCAG
>JAJRDC010000259.1 GCA_028678635.1 Methanomicrobiales archaeon | reverse complement strand
TGATGAAGACGTAGACCTGGTCTCTTTACTCCCTTTTCCATATCATCGCAGCACATCGGTGGAATCCATTCGCAGAGTACTGGTGGAACGCTCCTGGGGGGCTCCGCTGCGGCTCCGCCCCCCGCCGCGTGGGCGTCCCCCCGCGGTTGATGGGTATCGCTGAGCTTCGATGTGAGTACGGTGCAGGACTATCCTCTCGCCGTAGGGGAGGGGCCGGGAGGGGGCGAGCAGCCCCCTCCCGTCGGAATGTGAGAGCGCACTTCATGGTCCCTGTCACGTCCGCGACGGCCCGCACCCCGCCGCCTCTCCGGGCGGCAGCGACTCGGCCTCGATGTAAACCCGGTTCGTCTCCGGGTACGCGCTGCGCAGGTTTGCCTCGATGCGGCGGATCGCCTCGTGCATCTCCTCGGCCGTTGTCCCCGGGGTAAAGCAGACCCCCATGTTCACCAGCAGATCGTGGGGGCCCATGTACATGGTGAGGATATCCCCGGCCCGCTCGACCGCCGGGTCAGCCTCCACCCGCCGCCGGATGTCTGCCAGCTGCCCGGGGTTCACACCCTCACCCAGGAGGAGCCCCTTGCTCCTTGATGCGAGGATCCCGGCCACGCTCATGAGGAGGAGGCCGATGGCGATCGATGCAAGGCCGTCGATGTACGGATTGTGCAGGAGGTGGCCAAGGAAGATACCGAGGAATGCAAAGATGAGGCCGAGCATGGCGGCGCTGTCCTCGAGTACAACGGTGTACAGGCTCGGGTCCTTGGACTCCTGGATGTACTGCCATGGGCCCTTCTCGCCCTTGGCCCGAAGGAACTGCTTCATGGCCACGAGAAAGGATCCGCACTCAATCGCGAACGAGAGGCCGAGCACGACGTAGGCTGACGTGGGATCTCCCATCGGGGTGTCAGGAGTCACGGTGCGGATATACGAGATACCCTCGTACACCGACATGCCTCCACCGATGGCGAAGATTGAGATGGCCACGATGTACGTCCAGAAGAAGAGGGATTTCCCGTAGCCGAACGGGTGGCTGGTATCGGCCGGCTGCCGGGCGGTGTTCAGACCGTGCAGGACGAGGATACCGTTTCCCATGTCAACGAGCGAATGTATCCCCTCGGAAATCATGGCCGAGGATCCGCTAAGGGCTGCCGCCACGAACTTGATGATGGCGATGAGCAGGTTGCCGGCAATGGCGGCGTAGACCGCGATTCTTGAACTGCCCTGGGTTGCCAACGGTTACCTCCCTGCCGCGAATGGGTCATCCTGCCGGCCCTGTTCCCCTCGCCCGTATGAGAACAGATTCCCGGCTCTTCTGGATATCATCTCACCCGGTTCCAGAAAAAAGAGATGGGTGCCCCGAAAGTTCAGATGTACTTCTCCGGGCTCGCGTCGAACTTCTTCTTGCAGCCCGGGGCGCAGAAATAGTACTTCTTCCCCCTGAACTCGCTCGTGAACTTTGCCGTCTTTTCATCGACGGTCATCTTGCAGATCGGATCAATGGCCATTCCCGCTTCACCTCATCCGGGTAGATTCTTCGCCGGCGGTATATAACCCTTGAGCAACAACGAAAGCGAGACCACGGTCACCGACGAGAGGGCCATGGCGAGTCCTGCCCACTCAGGGCGGAAGGTGATCCCGAAGAACGGGTACAGGAGGCCCGCCGCCACCGGGATCAGGGCCGCGTTGTAGGCGAACGCCCAGAAGAGGTTCCCCTTGATCCGGCCCATCACCTTCCGGGAGAGCTGGATGGCCCCCACCGCGTCCCGCAGGTCGTCCCGGATCAGGACGATATCCCCGCTCTCGATGGCCACATCGGTGCCGCTCCCGATGGCGATCCCGGTGTCGGCCTGCGCGAGTGCCGGCGCATCGTTGATCCCGTCGCCGACAAAGGCCACCACCTCCCCTTTCTCCTGCAGTCCCTTCACAAGGCCGGCCTTCTCCTGCGGCAGGACCTCGGCCATCACGTCCGTGATCCCGATCTGCCGAGCAATGGCCCCGGCGGTCCGGGGATTGTCGCCGGTGACCATGATCACCCGCAGCCCCATCGCCTGCAGGGCCTCCACCGACCCTTTCGCCGTGGGCTTCAGGGTGTCGGCAACGGCAATGAGACCGGCGGGCTGGCCGCCGGCGGCAACGAGCATCACGGTTTTCCCCTCACCCTCCAGGGGGGCGATCCGCTGCTCAAGGTCCGCCGGGACGGGGATCCCCCGCTCTGAGATGAGAAGCCGGTTCCCGATCACCACCTCCTCACCGAGGACCCGGGCCAGGACGCCCTTCCCCCCCAGGGTGTCGAACCCGTCGACAGGTTGCAGGGGCACCTTCCGTTCCTCCGCCTTCCGGACGATCGCCTCCGCAAGCGGGTGCAGGGAATTTTTCTCCACGCTGGCGGCGAGCGAGAGGAGCGTCTCCTCCGTGATGCCCGCCGCGGCCAGGTCCGTCACTTCCGGCTTTCCCCGCGTCAGGGTGCCCGTCTTGTCAAAGAGGACGGCCGTGAGCTTCTCCGGGGTCTCCAGGGCCTCGCCCCGTTTGATCAGGATCCCGAGCTCCGCCCCCCGCCCGAGCCCCACCGTGACCGCCGTCGGGGTGGCGAGGCCCAGCGCACAGGGGCAGGCGATGACGAGCACCGAGATGAGGGCGGTCAGGGCAAAGAGGAGCGTGTTTCCCAGCACCAGGTACCAAAGGAGGAACGACCCGATGGCAATGGCCAGCACGACGGGGATGAAGTACGTCACGGCCCGGTCCGCGATCCGCTGGACGGGCGGCTTGGATCCCTGGGCTTCCTCGACCAGGTGGATGATCTGGGCAAGCACCGTCTCCTTTCCCACCCGGGTGGCCTGGAACCGGATCACCCCGTTCTGGTTCACGGTCCCCCCCACCACCTGCATCCCCTTCCGCTTGAGCACCGGGAGGGGCTCCCCCGAGATCATGGACTCGTCCACCGAGGACTCGCCGTCCAGCACCTCACCGTCCACCGGCATCTTCTCCCCGGGTTTTACGACGAGTACGTCGCCGACCTGGACATCCTGAAGGGGGACCTCCACCTCCCGGTCCTCCCGGACGAGGGTGGCGGTCCTGGGGGAGAGTGCCACCAGCTTCCGGATGGCATCCGAGGTCCGTCCCTTGGCCCTGGCCTCCAGGTACCGCCCCAGCATCAGGAACGCGGCCAGCATGAGGGCCGTTTCGTAGAACATGAAGTCCTCCGTGAGGACGATGGAGAAGGTGCCCAGCACGCTGGCCCCGTAGGCGACCCCGATGCCCATCGCGTACATCACGTCCATGTTCAGCACCCGGTTCTTCAGGGCCCGGTACGCGGCCAGGAAGATGGGCCAGGAGAGGTAGATGAAGGGCAGGAAGGTGACCGCCAGCATGAAGTAGGACATGGAGAAGGGGAGGTGGACGTGGGGGAGGTACATGAGAATCATCAGGGGGATGGAAACCCCGAACCCCACGATGATCCGGTTCCTTTTGTCCCTCAGGTCCTTTTCCCGGGCTTCCCGCTCGAGATCTGCGGTGTCCTCGCCCTCGATCCCCAGGTACTGGTACCCCGCCTCCTCGATGGCCTTCCTCATCTCCGGGATGCCGACCAGGGACGGGTTGTAGGTGA
>JAJRDC010000248.1 GCA_028678635.1 Methanomicrobiales archaeon | reverse complement strand
CCTGCTCAGGCCGGGGCCGTGCAGACGCACTGCTGCATGTACTTCACCGCGTCGCAGACCTGGTTATTGGGGAGGATGCAGACCCCGTACTGGCTCCCGTCGGCCTTCGTCCGGATCTGGTAGGTACCCATCATGTTGTGGCAGTGTTCGGCCGCGGGATTTGCGAGGGATGCCGGTGTCGCCACGGGCGGAGCCGCCGTGGTGGTCGGGGCAGGGGTGGAGGTGGCCGGCGCCTTCTGCGTGCACCCGCAGGCCAGGACGCCGAGCACACAGATCAGGAGGGCGATACAGGGGAGGACATGTCGCCATGTCCCTTGGGTTCCATGGTGCTGATCCAGCTGAGACATACACTCCGATCATCTCAGATAGATAATATCCTTGTGTGGGAAGGCAGGATTTGAAAAGAAGCCACCCCCTCAGGGCAGGGGACGGGCCCGAAGATCGAAAAGTCCGCTGTGGCGGGTAGCCCTGCCCATGCAATTCCCGGGGAGATGTTCTCGGGCCCGACCATGGAGAGGAAGCCGTGGGAGTGAGCAGGGGATCTCGGAAGAAAAGAGAATGGGGAGGGGCACGAAGTCCCTACGGGCACTCGTCCCGGTAGTACACCCATGCGTCGCAGACGGTTCCGTCCTTCATGATGCAGACGCCGTACTGGCTGCCATCCGTGGTGTTGGTGCGGGTCTCGTACTTCATTCCCTGCTCATCGCAGTAGACCGCCGAGGGGTTGGCGATACCGGCCCCGGGCATGGTGGCCGGCGCCGGGCAGTCGCCGCGGTAGTACTCCCAGCTGTCACACTCGGTGCCATCGGAGAGGATGCAGACGCCGTACTGGCTGCCGTCGGGATTCGAGCGGGTCTCGTACGTCATGTTCTGCTCCTCGCAGTAGACCGCCGAGGGGTTGGCCATGCCGGCCGAAGCCGGGCACTCCTTCCGGAAGTAGGCCCACTCGTCGCAGACGGTGCCGTCCTTCATGATGCAGACGCCGTACTGGCTGCCATCAGTCGTGTTCGTCCTGATCTCGTACGTCAGGTTGGCCTGCACGCAGGCGGTTGCTGCGGGGTTCGCCATCCCGGGAATGGTAGCCGTGGGGGTGGGCGTGCCCGTCCCCCCTGGCTGCTGCGTGCACCCGCAGACCAGCGTGCCCAGGATGCAGAAGAGTACCACGATGCCGGGGAGGAGATAACGCGATCGTTTCCGTGGGATGTCCATTCGTTCACTCATGTCCATCGCTGCAGAGTCCGGAGGGAGCAGAGAAAAACTTTGTCATTTTCCTCCGCCTGGTGCCGTTGAGGAAGGGGCGGTCTCTCCCCCTCCTCACCGGAGCCGTTCCAGCTCGGCCTTCACCTCCGCGGCATGCCCGCGGGGCTTGACCTTCCTCCAGACCGCGCCGATGGTCCTGTCCGGCCGGATCAGGTAGGTCGCCCTTTCCACCCCGAGGAAGGTCCCGGCCAGCAGGGATTTCTCTGACCAGACCCCGTAGGCTGCCAGGACTCCGTGCCCGCGGTCGGAGAGAAGTGTATGCCGGAGGTCGTGATCGGCCATGAATTTTTTATGGCTCTCGGGCGTATCCGGGCTCATTCCCAGCACCGTGGCCCCCAGGGCCTCGAACTCCTTCAGCGCTGCCGTGAATTCCATGCCCTCAATGGTGCAGCCGGGCGTGTTATCCCTTGGATAGAAGTACAGGATCACCCAGCGGCCCCGGAGATCCTTCAGGCAGATCTCCTTTCCGTTCTGGTCCGGGAGACAGAAGTCCGGCGCCGGTTCGCCCGATGCCGGGGATTGCGGTGGTGTTCCCATCGAATGGTTCCTCCGGGCGAGGATGACATTTTTGACCTGAAAAGGGTATGGAAACGTCTCAGGTTTTGTCACCGGGAACACGATGACGCCGGGTCCGGGCGCTCATCCCCTCATCACAAGGGAAAGGACCCCCGCCAGCTCCCGGGTGGATTCCAGGGGGGTCCCTTCCGGTTCGGGTACCTGGTTCCCTCCCAGCGCCCGGAAGATCCACCGGATGGCCTCGCCGTGAGAGGGGCCGTAGCCGCCCTCCAGGACCAGCGCCAGGGGGACCTGGCCGGCCGCCATGAGCATCGCCGTCATCGTGCCGAGGTCCCGGGGCAGGAGATCCATGCCCCCCAGCGGATCGTCGTGCAGGCAGTCCTGCCCTGCCGAGACAATGACCGCGTCCGGGCGGAAGGAGGCGATGGTCGGGCAGAACACCTCCCGGAGGATGCAGGCATAGTCTGCCATCGCGGCTCCGCCCTCCAGCGGGGCGTTGAGGGTGTACCCCGCGCCCGCTCCCTCACCCCGTTCGGACGGGTAACCGGTCCCCGGGTAGTGGTGGACCCGGTGGACAGAGCAGTACAGCACCCGGTCCGTGGCAAAGAAGGCATGCTGGGTCCCGTTCCCGTGGTGGACGTCCCAGTCCACGATCGCGACCCGCCTCCCGCCCTCCACGGCGTGACGGGCCGCGATGGCGGCGTTGTTCAGGAGACAGAACCCCATGGCCAGGTCCCGTTCCGCGTGGTGCCCCGGGGGCCGGACCATGGCAAAGCAGTGCTCGCCGGCAAGGGCCCGGTCCACCGCCGTGATGGCCGACCCTGCGGCATGGAGCGCGACCTCGAATGACGCAGGGGTGATGTAGGTGTCGGGGTCCAGGTACGAAACGCTCCGCGTCGCTGCGCACCGGTCCCGGAGCCGGCCCAGGTACGCGGGGCTGTGGATCCGTGCCACCTCCTCCAGGGATGCCCGCACTGGCGGGTGGCACGCGGTCCCCCGGGGCACGCCGGAGAGGGCTTCCACCAGCCGTTGCTGGCATTCCGGGTGGTGGGGCAGGTCGTGCTGTGCAAAGATATCCCCGGTAATGACCGATATCTCCCGTCTCCCCATATCCCTCTCTGCCCTGGGTCCGAAGTTTCCCGAAAGAACCCTGCGGCGGGGGGAAAGATAAGACCTTTGCACGTATGGAGATGCGCGGAACTCTCTTATGAAAGACGTTTCAGGACCGGCCGGAGCACGGGGGCGGGAGGCCGATCGTCATCGCGGGTCCGGGCGTCGGGTTCATGATGCCGGCCACGGGATACCCGACGGCAAGGGGGACGCGGGATGAATCCCGGGGGTCACTCGACGGGCTGCCGGAGGATCGTGCGGAGCTCGGATGCCGGCACCTTTCCCGGGTCGGACAGGTAGATCTCGTGGTGCCTGCCACGCATCCGCAATCCTTTCTCCCGGATGGCCTGGTGGAGCCGGTCCAGGCTCTCGGTCTCCGCCGAGTACGGGCCCAGGTGCATGATCTGGGCCGAGAGGCCCTCGGTGAACTGCTCAAACCGGATCTGGGAGA
>JAJRDC010000039.1 GCA_028678635.1 Methanomicrobiales archaeon | reverse complement strand
AGGGGATGACGATCCTCCTCCTGGAGCAGAACGTCCGGCACGCCCTCGAGCTCTGCAACCGGGGCTACGTCCTGGAGAACGGCCGGGTCATCACCTCCGGATCCTCCCGGGACCTCCTCCGTGACGAGCACATCGAGAAGGCCTACCTCGGCATCTGAGGACGCGGCGGCGATCCCAGCGGCCTCTTCGGTATTTTTTCTTTGTAGTGTATCGGTGTTGCCTATTTGCTGACTATTACTGGGACGCTCCTGGGGGGCTCCGCCCCCCGCCGCGTGGGCGCCCCCCCGCGGTTGATCCGGACCCCCCCTCCCTTTTGGTGAATCACAGAAGGAACGTTCTCTCCTCTCGTCAGGGGGAGGGACCGGGAGGGGGCAAGCAGCCCCCTCCCGTCAGCATGGGCGAAAATCCTCGGGGTTCCCCGTCTCACCCTTTCTTCCGCTGGGCGAGTCGTTCCCGGATCTTCTCCGGGAGCGATACCAGCCCACGGGGGAGGAAGATCACGACCACGATGAGGAGGAGACCGATGATGATGAACCGCTCGTAGGTGAGGCCAAGTTCCTTCAGCCCGTCCCAGACGATCGTCAGGATCGTGGTGCCTATGATGGGCCCGCTGATGGTGCCCAGGCCTCCGAATATGGAGTAGATAACAGGCCAGAAGGAGTTCTCGGCACTGAAGATCTCGGGGGAGATGAACCCGATGTGGTGCACCATCAGCGCACCGGCGATCCCAGCCAGGAAACTCGAGATGGTAAAGGCGATGAGTTTCCAGCTGACCGGGTTGATCCCGGCCGCCTGCGCCTCGACCTCGTTCTCCCGGATGGCAGCAAAGGCCAGGCCGGCCCGGGATCGGAGGATCAGGTAAATGGCTATGATGGAGACAATGGTTGCGGCCAGGATCACGTAGTATTCGATGACCAGGTAGTTGTCCAAGGAGATCGGGATCAGCCGGGGTGAGATCATCCCGTCCCACCCGCCGGTGGTTTCCGCGAGGGTGGTGGCCACCACTACCTGCAGGATCACGGCAAACCCGAAGGTCACCATGGCCAGGAACCACTCCTTCAGCCGCACGCAGGTGAGTCCCAGCAGGAACCCGACGAAGGCGGCCACGCATCCCCCGGCCAGGATCGTGGCAAAGGAGGCGTAGCCGGCGGAACGGGCGAGTATGGTGGAGATATACCCCCCGATGCCGAAGAAGGCGGCGTGCCCCAGGGATGCCTGGCCCGAGTAGGCCAGGAAGTTCCAGGCAGAGGAGAAGAGGATGAAGATCAGCATGATGATGGCCACGTTCAGGACATGGTAACTCATGCCGGACAGCAGGGGGAACAGGACGGCAATGGCCAGCGCGATCCCGATGGAAATCCAGGAGATCCTGCCCAGCACTGTCTCACTCCCCCGACTCCCCGAAGAGGCCTGTGGGACGGAAGATGAGGACCACGATGAGGATCAGGAAGGAGATGGCATCCTTCCAGACCCCTCCCAGGAAGTATGCCGCCCCGTTCTCGGCGATACCGTAGATGAGCCCCCCGATGATGGCGCCGGGGATGCTCCCGAGGCCTCCCAGGATGATGATGGCGAAGGCCTTGATGCACGGAATGGACCCGATGTAGGGGGAAAAGACCTGGCCGCTGACCACCCAGAGGGTCCCGGCAGCACCTGCGATCCCGGCCCCGATCCCGAACGTGATCATGTCCATCCGCTCCACGTCGATCCCCACGATCTGGGCGCCCTTCCGGTTCTGGCTGGTGGCCCTGATGGCCTTCCCCAGGTCTGTCTTTTTCATGAGAACCGTGAGCCCGACAAGAACCAGTCCCGTGACGATGATGATGATGATGTAGTCCACAGGCATCTGGATGGGTCCCAGCGGGATGGTGATGGTCTGGTAGGGACTGGTGAGCACCTGCCGTTCGTCCCCCCAGATGAGGGCAGCGGCATTCTGGATGACGTAGATAAGCCCCAGGGAGATGAAGATCTCGTTGAGCTTCCCTGTACCCAGTATGGGGCGGAAGGAGGACCGTTCGATCGCAATCCCGATGACCCCCAGGACGAGCATCGTGAGAAGGATGATGGAGTAGGGGTTGATGCCGGTGAGGGCAAAGACCGTGGCCGTGATGTAGGCCCCCAGCATCAGGAGCTCGCCGTGGGCGAAGTTCACGATCTTCATCACGCCGAAGATCAGGGTGAGCCCGGTGGCGAGGAGGATATAAATGCAGCCGGCGTACAGGCCCCAGAACAGGACCTGGAGCAGGACACCCACGTCAAGAGCCACGCCTGTCTGCGACCTCCCACTAGGTTATCGCCAACGGAAGGTGATAAAATGAGGGGATTTAGGACGCGCTTCCGGGCTCGTACCAGTCCGGCAGCACAAAGTCCTGTTCCTTCAGGTTATCCGGCCAGACGATCTTGGGCCGGCACTCGTTGACCGCCGGGTCCATGAAGAGCTGCTCCATGAAGAGGTTGAACTGAACCTCGCGGTAGTCCTTGGAGAAGATGATGGTGCTGTCCTTGATCGCCTCCACGATCTCGGGCATCTGGAGGTTGGTAAGGGCGCTCTTCACCGCCGCCTTGTCCAGGGTTCCTGCATTCTCGATGGCCTGCTTGGCGATGTAAATCCCCTCGTAGGTCGAGGTGCCCATCATGTCAGGGAAGGTCCCGTATTTTGCCACGTAGTCGTTCTTGAACTTGAGCTGCGCAGCCGCAACAGATGACTGCGGCGTGGTGTACGGGGAGAACCGGCTCTCGATGATGGAGTACTCCCCGTACTCGCCGATCCCCTTGTAATAGTCAGGATTGTCGTTTGTCTCGACAGCCAGGATGAGGGTGTTGAGATCCACGTCCCTGCGGGCCTGGACCACGATCTGGGTCTGTTCCGCCGGGAAGGCCGCGGCATAGATGGCATCGGGCTTGGCTGCCTTGATCGCGGTCAGCTGGGTGTGGAAGTCCGCCTCGCCCAGCTTGAAGCTCTGGTTCGACACGATCTCCATGTTGAGGTTGTCTGAGGTGATCGTGTTCACGACCCCGTTCAGCACCCCTTTCCCGTAGGCGCTGTCCTGGTACAGCATCGCGACTCTCATCGGCCGGTCATTGGGGAACTCGAACTGTTCGTTGATCGTGGGGCGCATCACCTGGTCCATGAAGAGGGTCGTGTACTGGCCGTACATGGCCGTGGTCGGGCAGAAGTGGAACATGCAGGTCGTGTCAACGCCGGTCTTCCGGGTGACATCGGGACTCGATGCGCCGGTGACCACGTACGGGATCTTCTGTTCGGCTACCACGCCCTGGGTGGCGATGGTCACCGCGCTGGAGTACCCGCCCACCAGCACATCCACCTTGTCCTCGGTGGTGAGCTTCGTCACGGCTTTGACCGCGCTATCGGGCTTGGTCTCGTCATCGGCCACGATGAGGGTGATGTTCATCTTCTTGTTGTACTGCTTCACGTACACCCCGCCGTTGGCGTTGATCTCATCCACCGCCATCTCGGCCGCATTTTTCATGTGCTTGCCGACGTTGCTCCCCGCTCCTGTCAGCGAGACCACCGCTCCGATCTTCACGTCCTGCGGCTGGGTCTGCTGCTGCGGTTGTGTGCAGCCTGCAAGGAGCACTGTGGCCACCAGCAGTGCCACGAGCAGGATGGATACTGTCCTTGTGTGTTTCATCTCATATCCCCTGATGCAGAAATGCTCTGCCATGGCTGCTGCCAAGTCATAGCATGACAGTGGTGGGTTTGGCCGGCGATGGCAAAAAGGTTGTGTTTCCGCCCGGTACCCCCCGGCCGCGCGACACCCGACCGGATGACGGGATGGTGCCGCGTGCCCGGCCTTCTCCGATGGGAGTGCATTTGGGACACTATAAATACCTGGGGACAAGACTCTGGAACTGAGGGATCCCATGGCACCGTCTTCCCCGAATCGTCCCTGTCCCGCCTGCGGCACGGAGGTCCCGGCCGGGGACCGGTTCTGCAGCGCCTGCGGGAAACCGGTCCCGGAAGCCGGCGACTGCGTGAAGTGCGGGGCGCCGCTTCCGGAGGGAGGGAAGTTCTGCGAACAGTGCGGGGAACCGGTGGGACCATCAACCGGGAACGGGGCATCCCCTCCGGCGCCGGGAGGAAAGCCGAGGTGGGTCATCGGGATCCTCATGGCGGTGATGGTGGTCCTGGCCATCGGGGCCTTCACCGTGGCAGGCCCCCTGCTGAACGCCGGGGGCGGATCCGGCGTCACTCCCACCCCTCCCCCCACGGCAGTCACGACGACAGTACCCCGCACCACCGCGCACCCCACGGCAACGCCGGCCCGGACCACGGCTTCCCCGGTGCCCATTGCCGATTTCACGGCGATCCCCCTGAGCGGGCAGGTGCCCCTGGCCGTGCAGTTCACGGACAGGTCCGGCGGGAACCCCTCGTCCTGGAGCTGGGACTTCGGGGACGGGAGTTCCTCCACCCTGGAGAACCCCTCCCACACCTACACCTTCGCCGGAACCTTCGGCGTCAGGCTCACGGTGCAGGGCAGCGGCGGCAGTGACACCGACTACCGGCAGGAGCTGGTCACGGTCATGGAAAAGGTGCAGGCGCCCGGTGCCGCGTTCACCGCTTCATCCCTGTCGGGCTCCGCCCCCCTCTCCGTCCAGTTCACGGACCGGTCCACGGGGAGCCCTGCCCTCTGGACCTGGACCTTCGGCGACGGGTCCACTTCCTCCCTCCGGAACCCCGCCCACACCTACACGAGCCCCGGGACCTACATGGTGGAGCTGACGGTTTCCGGCAGCGGGGGCACGGCCTCGGCCCGGGAGACCATCACCGTTTCGGCGCCGGAGACGACGGCACCGCCCACCACCACATCACCCCCGGTCACCACCACCGTGGCGCCACCCGTCATCGGGAACTTCACGGGCGGGTGGACGACCACGGTCGAAGGGAAACCGCCCCTCACCGCCCGGTTCAATCCCCCCGCGGGCAGTTCCGTGGGAGGGACCATGGCGCAGGATTCTCAGCTCCTCTACGGGCTCGCGGGGACCCTCTCTCCCGACGGCCGGACACTGGAAGGGACCTGGGAAGGGATGCCTGAGGCAGGCACCGGGACCTTCCGGTTCGCCCTGGACACGGGTGGCACCTCCTTCTCCGGCACCTGGGTGGAGAACGGGACCTCCTACCCTGCCACGGGCGGGGCGCACCAGATCTAGGGGGGGCGTGCGCCCCTCCCTGTTTTCCGGGCGGGAGCCCTTATCCCTCCCCGCATCCCACAGGGGGTCATGGCAGGGAAGCGTTGTCCGTTCTGCACGATTGCGCCCGTCCGGATCTTTGCCCGGAACGATCTCAGCTTCGCCACCTGGGATGTGAACCCGGTGAGCAGGGGACATGCGCTGATCATCCCCTTCCGGCACGTGGCGGATTTCTTCGAGACAACCCCCGAGGAACAGCGCGCACTCCTTACCCTGGCCGTCCAGGTGAAGGAGGAGCTGGACCGGCGCTACCACCCGGCCGGCTACAACCTTGGGGTGAATGCCGGGCCGGCGGCCGGCCAGGTGGTGCCCCACGTCCACCTCCACCTGATCCCCCGCTACCCGGGCGACGCCCGCGGGCACGGGAGCGGGTTACGGCACGTGATCCCCCGGCCGCGGGAAACCCAGGCGAAGCTCACCGGCTCCCTCACGGAATGGCAGGAGGGGCCCGGGAAAGGTCCGGGGGAGTGAGGGGCCCCTCATCTCCCGACGTGCACCACTTTCGCCGGCGGGAATCCGTTGAAGTAGGTGGAGGAGGCGTGGGAATAGGCCCCGATGTTCTCCGAGTACACCAGGTCACCGATCTGGAGCTCCGGGAGCTCGGCGCCCAGGGTGATGGTGTCGAAGGCATCGCAGGTGGGGCCGAAGACCGAGGAGATCTGCGTCTCCCCCTCCTTGAAGGCCTTCACCGGGTAAATGCAGTGGTCAAAGATCTGGCCTGAGTAGGTATGGTAGATCCCGTCGTTGATGTAGTAGCACATCTTCCCGTCCCGGACCGCCTTCCCCACCACCTTGGCGACGAGGGAGCAGGCGTTGGCCACCAGGAACCGGCCCGGTTCCGCCAGGATCTCGATGTCCGGCGGGAAGAGCCGTTTGATCTCGGTGTTCAGCTTCCGGGTCAGGGTCCGGAATGACTTCACCTCAGGGTTGTACTTCACCGGGAAGCCGCCACCGATGTCCAGGATCTTGATCCGTTTCCCGGCCCGGGTCTCCGTCTCCCTGATGATGTTCGCAGAGATCTGCAGGGCCTGGACATAGTTCTCGAAGTTCGTGCACTGGCTTCCCACGTGGAAGCTGAGGCCCTCGACGACAAGGCCCAGGGAGAAGGCCTCCATGATGAGATCCACGGCCTCCCCCGGGGAGGCGCCGAACTTGGAGGAGAGCTCCACCATGGAACCGGTGTTGGGCACCCGGAGCCGGAGCACGAGGCCGGCATTCGGCGCATACTTCCTTATCTTCAGGAGTTCCTCGTGGTTGTCGAAGGTCACGAGAGGCTTGTACTGGTCCAGCGCCTCCAGGGTCTCCACAGGCTTGATCGTGTTTGCATAGATGATCTTGTCCCAGATCCAGTCCTGCCGCTCCTTGTCCGGCATGTCCCTGATGTACTGGTACACGATCATGAACTCCGGCATGGAGGCCACGTCAAAGGAGGAGCCCATCTCAAAGAGGGTCTTCACGATCTCCGGGCTGGAATTGGCCTTCACCGCGTAGTAGACCTGGGCCCGGGGCATGTGCTCCCGGAACTCCCGGTAGTTCTCCCGGATCCGATCATGGTCAATGACAAAGATGGGGGTCCCGTGCTGCCTGGCCAGCAGCTGGAGCTGCTCCTTCCTTCCCGGTGAGAGTGCTGGCACCCCGTTCTCCTCCCCCTGCCGCCGGGACCCCTTCCTCGCTTCCCCTTCTGCCTGTGTCATCACTGATCCTCCCTCACTGCACGAATAAGAAGTTTTTGAATTGCCAGGGATCGTCCCTGTCGTACTCGTTCGCCGGGTTCTCCCGGAAGTAGACGGTCCGGTTGGCGAGCGGCGTCCAGTCCGAGGGCACCGAGCGGAACTCCCCCAGGTACGGCTTCGCAATCGTGAGCACGTAGTCATGGGGCAGATCGTCCGGGAGGCAGAAGCCCTTCCTCGGGTTCTCGATCATCCACATCACGGCGGAGACGACCCCCAGCGCCACCTGGATGGTGGTGGCGTTCTGGCCGGGGGCCAGCTTCCGGGCCTCCTCGATGGTCAGGATCGATCCCGTCCACCAGGAGCCGTACGGGTGGCCCATGAGGAGCGCCCCCAGGATGTCACCCCCCGAGGTGATCTCCCGGTCGGTCATGATCCGGAGCTTCGGCTGCAGCTCGTAGTTCCGGCACCGGAGTTCGTGGACCGAGACGATGGAGGCGTCGCAGGGCATGTACGCGTAGTGGACCGTCGGGCGGTAGACCGCCTTCCCGTCCTCCCAGACCGTCCACCGGTCCGAGATGCCGAAGGCCTCCCCGTGCCGGATCACCATCCCCACGATCTCGCAGTCCGGAACCCATGACCGGACCCAGGTGTTCACCCCCATCTGGGCCAGCATGATCTGGTTCTTCGGCCCCACCGGGGGCACGTGGGCCAGCGGCGGGAGCTCCTTCTCGTGGGTGCCCCACCCCATCTCGGCGGGTGCCGTCCCCTCCTCCCGGAGGCCCTCGATGGACCAGGTGCCCACGAACTCATCCACCTCCTTGGGCCGGCGGGAGACCTGGGTGTCCCGCTCCGAGCAGTGGATCACCTTCACCCCCACCGCCATGGCCAGCCCGGCGAAGTTCCGGTCCCGGATCAGCCGCTGCAGATGTTTCGGGTCCTTCGCCTTCCCGTCCGCGATCATCCGCTCCGCGATGTCGATGAGCCCCTGTTTCGCGAAGTGGGAGATGAGGCCCGGGTTCGCCCCATGGTCCACCACGAAGGTGGGAGAGTCCTTCCAGTCCTCCGTGAGCTCCCGGAGCATCATCTGCCGGAAGTAGAGGGACTTCTCGTA
>JAJRDC010000044.1 GCA_028678635.1 Methanomicrobiales archaeon | reverse complement strand
CCTCCCTCGCCGAAATGCTGAAGGCATAGCTCTTTCCCCAGAAGCGGAAGAATCTCCTGCCGTGACCCCTGCGGTGTCCTTTCATCGAAGCATGTCGGTAACATCGATTGGCGTATTACTGGTGAGACGCTCTCGGGGGCTCACCGCCCCCGCCGCGTGGGCACCCCCCCCGCCGGTTTTCTCCCACTTATGATTCATTTCTGAGCTCCACCGAACGGTCTGCTATCCTCACGGGGGAGGCGCCGGGAGGGGGCGTGTCCCCTCCCGTTACCGGTTCCGGAAATCGAGATCACTCCCTCATGGAGAAGACGGAGTGAACGGAAGAATCCCGGTTAAAAAGTGGGACGCGGAGTTGCCCTTACTTCGCGACAATCGTCAGCGTGTAGGTCGACTCGCTGCCCGTGACGTTCATCCAGGGCTGCATGTAGATGCCGCTGAAGGCGAAAGTTCCCGAATCCACCGGCTGGACGGTCCAGGTGTGGGTGCCGCCGGAACCCACCATACCGGCGGGAACCTTATCAGGGATGTACTCATCATGGACGATCGAGAGGCCAGGGGTCACGTTGACCTGCCAGCTGTACCCGGTCGTCGGGTTTTCCTTCAGCCTGATGGTCACCATGCTGTCCTTGGCCGCGGAGATGGTCTGCCCGTTATTCGATTCGGTATATACGGTTGAAGTGCAGCCGGCCATGAGCAGGGCTGTTACCAGGAGCCCTGCTGCCAGGAGGCCGGCGAGGGAAGGTATCGATTGCATGGACGGACTTCGGCAGGGGAGCCCATAAGGCGATCGGTGACTGCGAAGGGATTTGAAGTGATCTCCCCTGGCATTTCAGAATGGCCACCTGGTTCGATCTCCACTCAGCTGCCATTGGTACAGTTTATCGTATCCACGCAGTTGCTGGTGCAGGTAAACGCCGGCTGGTCAAAAGATCCCCCGGATCTGCAATCCCAATGTGCTGTGCTACCGGTGATGCACATGTCCATCGGCGGAGCGGGTAGATCACCGTTGCAGCATTGTTTTGCGTCGCACATTCCCATGTTGTCGCCGCCTGCGGTGCAGGATATGCTTGCAGCGCATCCACTCTGGCAAAATTGCTGGGCTGCAATCCCGGCAAAACAGCTGTCGTTCATATTTTGAGGGCCGCTTGTGCATTGGAGGATGCCCCGCCCGATGAAAGCGGCAGCCGGTTGAAATTGGATGAGAACAGGGATTTCGTAGGGTGGAGAGGGCATTCATTTCGCCTTTGATACTGAAGTATGTCCATTCTGAAACGATGATAGTATATGAACGTGCATAGGGTCATACGGTATCCCTTTCACCCTTCCCTGCAGTTCCTTATACTGAACATCCCTTCCTCACGTGAATTCAGCCGGATGAAAGTGCGTCCAGACCGTTCGGCAGTGACGATGTTCCGCGGCAGCGGGGGCGTCGAACAGGAGAAAGGCAGCTGCATCATTCCGAGAAAGGGGGATGGGCTACTGTTAGATGACCGCACATCGGAAATCACTCATCAACGGTCACGTCGGCCAGTTCCACGAATGCGCAGTCCTCGCACTGGAACCCCTGGGCCTGCCACTCGTCGTCCCCATACTCGTCGACAGTCTCCTGGCCGCAGTAGCCACAGATCCGCCTCCTCCGTTCCCGTACACCCTTCCTGCCCATGTCGATCACCCCATGGCCACCTGGATCACCGTCGGGTACTTCCGGATCAGGGAATAGACGATCGCCCTCCCCACCCAGAGCCTCCCGTCACGGAGTTGCCGCTGCGGCCCGATCTCCCCCAGCTCCTTCAAGGCCTCCACCGCCGCGGGGTCGG
This sequence comes from Methanomicrobiales archaeon, assembly GCA_028678635.1. The sequence goes on along the minus strand of JAJRDC010000044.1, from coordinate 3,654 downwards.
TGAGAAGGCAGCTGTCCTTCACATCCGGATCAAACCGGAAGAGGAGGGGCAGGCGAAGAAGGCGGTGGAGAGGCTCGGGGAGCCTCTTCCCCATTTCCCCCAGGATGTCGCGGCGGAACCGGTACTCCTTCCCCTCCTTGGTCACGGACGCGGGGGTCTCCTCCTGAAGGAGCTCGGCAAGGGTCTTTCTGTCCTCCACGATCCCCTGGTTGATCCTGCCCGTTTCCAGGGACATCCACCGGGAGAGGACCGACTCTTCCGTGATCCGCGGGCGGTATTCCATGCGGCTGCTCCCCTGAACAGGAGACCATCTCCTCCGCGGGTGACATGAAGGTTCCTTTTTTGTACTGCGGGGGTCCGGTACCCGGTGCCACTTTCCCCCCGCGCACCACGGGTCTTTATGCACCGGGGCTGACCCCTTCCGCATGGGACCGGGAAAGGCCGAGTACCTCAGGCAGCTGACCGCCACCCTCCCCATGTTCTCGGCCGAGGTGGGCCGCGAGATGGAGGGTTCCACCCCGCCGTCCGTCTTCATTGGGGCCTGGAACTACCCTGCTGTGGATGCAGGTCCCATGATGTCGGGGATTCACGGCGATACCCGGGTGATGGATACCCCGGAGGAATGGATCCCCGGGGGCAAGACCCAGGAGCAGATCATCGGGTACCGGATGGGGCTTGTGAGAGGGAAACGGCGGGTCCGCGTGGATGACCGGGACTCGCGGTTCGCGGAGCTCCTCCGGGAGATTGCCCTCTCCGACGGATCGGTGGAGAGCGAGGCCGCCTTCGGGTCGGTCCCGCAGGGGTATTCCCTCTCCGAGGATCATGCCCCCTTCGGCCCCAGTGCGCCGGTGGAGAGGTTCGAGATCGGGAACGTCCGCTGGAACAGGAACCTAGAAACGGCATTCCATGACACGGATCTCACCGCCACCGGGGCCATGATCGATCTCCACCGGAAAGGAGTGCCCTTCTCCTCCATCCAGAAGGCCCTTTCGGCTGGTGCCCTGGGGGTGGGACAGCACCGGCGCCTGGTGCCCACCCGCTGGTCCATCACTGCCTGCGACACGGCCATCGGGAATCACCTGCTCAGCCAGGTCCGGCAGCACCCCCTGCTGGACACGGTGCGGGTCCACGAGTTCTCCAGCCTGCACAACACCTACGCGGTGATCCTGCTCCCCACCCCCTGGCAGTACGAGTGGATGGAGGCCTTTCTTCAGGTCATGGGGAAGGAGGAGCTCCTCTTTGCCGACCACGAGGGATTCCGGCCCAAGAAGGAATACTCCTCCGTCGGGGGATGCTTCTATTCCTGCCGGATGGCGGTGCTGGAGGCCCTGGCCCGGGAAGGGAGGCAGGCAGGGGCCATCATCCTTCGTGAAGCCTACCGGGGGTACATCCCGCTGGGGGTCTTCAACGTGCGGGAGAACGTCCGGCAGGCGATGCTCAGGGGCGGGACCGAGTTCGAGGACCTAGGGTCGGCCCTCACCGCGCTCGCCCCCCGGCTGGCCCTTCCCATGGACCGGTTCCTCTCAGAGAGCACTCTCCTCGCTGACCTGCAGCGGGGGACCGGCCAGAAGACCCTGGGGGATTTCACGGGAAGGGCATCATAGCACCCTCTGCCCGGTGATCCCGGGATCTGAAGGAAATCCCACGGATTTATCTGGGGGGAACGGTCATCCTTTCTCCGGGATATCCATGGTGAAGGTAACCATTGACCGGGAGAACTGCACCAGCTGCGGTTCCTGCTGGGATCTCTGCCCGGAGTTTTTTGAGGAGAACCCGGCCGACCACTTCAGCCAGATCATCGAGGGTTGCCGTACCGGCGGCAACCCTGCCGAGGGAGAGGCTCCCGAGGATGCCGATGCCTGCGTCCGGGATGCGGCGGATGCCTGCCCGGTGACGGTCATCACTGTGGGCGAATAGGACCCCGGATCCCGGCAGGGAGGGACGCGGCGCCCTGCCTCGTCTGTCCGGCAGAGCGCCCGGGATTCCTTTATCGCGTGCGCCATCCCAGGGGAACCGGGCGATCGCGGTGCGCGTTTCCATCTACCGGGACGGGTGTGTCATCTGCTCGGCCTGCTGGAACCTCTGTCCTGACTATTTTGGGCAGCACCCGGAAGACCGGAAGAGCCAGGTGGCGGAGGCGTACCGGATCGGTGGTGCGCCCGGCGAGGGAGAGGTGCCCCCTGAGACGGAATGCTGCCTCAGGGAAGCGGCCTGCTGCTGCCCGGTACAGGTCATCGTCCTCTTTGACTGACTCGGGGACCACCCTGTGTCGGGAAATACTTCCGTTTCACGGGAGGGAAAGCATCCGTTCAATGGCAGCCCTTGCGTCCCGGGCCACCCCTTCAGGTACCGTGACCCGGGGACCCATGGTCTCTAGGGCCTGAAGGACCTTCTCCGGTGTGGTCTTCTTCATGTTGGTGCAGATCGCCTTCGGAGAGAGGGGAACACATCGTTTGCCCGGGCACCGCTTCTGCATGGGGTACAGGATCCCTGTTTCCGTGCCGATGATGAAGGTCCCACCCCGGCTCTCACAGACATGCCGGACCATCCCTGACGTGGAGAAGACGTGGTCTGCGAGATCGATCACCCCCGGCCGGCACTCAGGGTGCACGAGCACTTCTGCCCCCGGGTACCGGAGCCTGGCCTCCCGCACCTCCTCTGGCGTTATCCGGTCATGGACGATGCAAAATCCCTCCCAGGAGATGATCTCCTTGTCGGTGAACCGGGCCGTGTAGAGCGCCAGGTTCCTGTCCGGGACAAAGATCACCCGGTCCTCCTCAAGGGACCGGACCACCCGGACGGCGTTCGCTGAGGTGCAGCAGATATCAGAGGCTGCCTTCACCTCCGCCGTGGTGTTTACGTAGCAGACCACCGCCGCGCCGGGATACCGTCCCCGGAGTACCCTCACTTCGCCGGCCGTCACCATCTCGGCCATGGGGCAGCAGGCATCGGCGGCCGGGAGGAGGACCGCCTTCTCCGGCGAGAGGATCGCCGCGGTCTCGGCCATGAAGTCCACCCCGCAGAAGACGATGACGGCCTCGTCCCGCCCGGCGGCAGCCCGGGAGAGCTCCAGGGAGTCCCCCACCAGGTCGGCCAGATCCTGGACCTCCGGCACCTGGTAGTTGTGGGCCAGGATCACCGCGTCCCGTTCTTCCTTCAGGGCCAGGATCCTCCCCGCCAGATCCTGCTGCGCCTTCCTGCCCGTGCCCTGCGTCCCCGGCACTCTCCACACCTCACCGGTCATGGGCACGCAGAGGTGATAACCCTGCATCCTTTCCCCGGCACAATCACCATTTTCTCATCCTACTCCCCACCCGGTACCGACACATGCCGCGGGAACTGAACGAGCGGGACCTGGAGCTCCTGAAGAAACTGGCCCCGGAGTGCACGGACACGGTCTGCTCGGGGTCCGGGGTCCCCTTCCGCTCCCTTCTGCCCCCGGTTGCCAACCATTTTGCCCGGGACGAGGCGGACTTCCGGGAACGGATCGGACGCCTCACCGACAGCGACCTGCGGTACCTGGCTGACCTGGTCCTGGCAGGCGAGGAGAGCCTGGGATGCGTGCCGCCGGATATGCTGGAGATCTTCCTCTGGCGGATCGCAGAGCGCCTGGGGAACGACGCAGCCGTTCAGATCGTGGAGAGCGCCGCGGCG
>JAJRDC010000154.1 GCA_028678635.1 Methanomicrobiales archaeon | reverse complement strand
ACGGCGCCCCGGATGGCCTTTTTGGCCGCTTCGTCGGTGAGGTCCTTGGTATTCACCTCCAGGGTCTCGAAGAGCCGCTGCTTGATCTCCACGAGGAGTTCCCTCTCTGCCGGGGAGAGCTGGGGTTCCAGCACCTGGTAGGTGTACTCGTGGGAGGTGCTGTCATGGATGACCCGGATATAGGCATATGGCTCGTTCACCGGGTAGATCTCCACCTCCTCGATGGTGGGCTGGGCCCGGATGTTTAAGTCGACAAGCGGCCCGTGGATCTTGGGGTTGTACTCCTCGACCTCGGACTTGATCACCTTCTTGAACTTGCCCAGGAACGCCCCCACCTTCCCCGTCGGCTCCTCGGGTGCTTCGCCGCCGATGACCACGTCCTTGATGACCCCCATGGGGAGCTGGGAGTGCCAGCTCTCGATCATCTCGGAGGGAACCTTCCCGGCAACACCGCCGGCCTTCACGTCGAAGACGGCGGTCCTGTCATGAAGCTTCACCTCGTCGATGGCAAAGGTGGCCCCCTTGGGCAGGATCAGGTCAGAGATATCCTTGATCTCGTCCACGGAGACGATATCCTCGGCCTCCTCACCTTCCTCTGTCTCCATCTCAGACCAGCGCGTGCGCTTTGCGAGGACTGGCTTTGACGGGGTCCCTTCCTCCGACCCTTCGCCGGCTCCCGACTCGGCGATGTCATGGAGCGAGTCAAAAACATTCTCCTTGCCTTCCGCGAGGGGCGTGTCGGTGTGGACCTTGAAGATATCGTCGATGACCTGGGTGACCTCCTGGTCCGCCGCCGAGGCCTTCCCGGCGCTGCGGGCCATGGCGTCCAGGTTCCCTGCAGTGACGGCGGCGCCCTGGACCGGCTTTGTCCCTCCCACCCGCTGGTCGGTGACCGGTGCGGGCTCTGCCTTCACCGAGGTCTCTACGGTCCGGGCATCCCGGGCTGCCTTCATCTCCTTCCGGAAGGATCCTAGGCGCTGGACCAGGGCCTCGTACTCCTCGCCGGGTCCCTCGGAGGCCTCCGCAGGGGGAGTCGGGACCTGCTGCCCCGGCCCCTCTGCCTCCGGCTTCTCCTCTCCGATGGCCAGGTCCAGCTGCTTCAGCCTGTCCATCATGGTGGAGAAATCCCCTTCGGCTGCGGCGGGGGGAGCCGCAGGAGCGGGCGGGACCTTTCTTGCCGGGACCGGTGCCGCCTGGGGTTCCGCAGCACGGGCAGCGGGCTCGGCCCTGGTCTCCTTCGTGGGACCCTCCAGCCGCTTCATGAGGGCAGAGAGGTCCTCCTCCGGGGCCGCGGGGGATGGAACGGCCTGCGGGGCAGGGGGTGCCTGGGGGAGCGGGGCAGCCTCGGCCCGGGTGGCCCTGATCGTCTTCTTCCCTGCCTCCCGCGGTGGCATGGCGCCGCCGCCAAGCCGCTTCATGAGGGCTGAGAGGTCATCCTCCTGCGGGGCTGCGGGCGGCACCTCCGGGGCAGTGGGTGCCTGGGGGAGCGGGGCAGGCTCGACCCGGGCGGCCTTCACGGCCTGGGGGACAGGTTCTTTCGGGGGGACCACTCCCTCCAGCCGCTTCATGAGGAGGGAGAGGTCATCCTGGGGAGCCGCCGCCTGCGGGGCCGGCGTGGGAGCCGCAGCGGGCTCCGGTGCCTCTGCGATCTCCTGCCGGAACGTGGTGAGGTCCAGCCGTTTCAGCCGTTCCATCATGGGCGAGAGATCCTCGGGGCCCACGGAGGGCGGAGGGGATGGTTTCCGTGCCCTGGGTACGTCGGTGGCCGGTGCAACGCTCTCCCCCGGACGTTCCGGCACCTCCGGCTCCTTCACACCTCCCGGCGCAGGTGCCGGGGCCGCCGGGGCCTCGTCGGCGGTTTCCATGCCGAGCATGCCCAGGCGTTTCATCATTGCATTCAGCTCTTCCTTCTTTGGATCTGTGTGGGACATTTCTACCCCCCAATCTCTATGGTGGTCTCCGCATACCGGTGATTGAAATCAACCATGAACGTGTACATCGCCTGATCCCGGTCCACGGCCGTGCAGTCATATTTCCCGTTGAGCAGCTTGAAACAGACCTTTCCATCGGAGGTGGTCATGTCGCTCGCGATGATCTGGCGGCCCTTCTTGATGGATACCCGGATACCTGTCTGGGTGGCCCCGTCCTTCACAATGATCAGGCAGAGGACCCCGGGGCTCTGCCTCTTCCCCCCGAACGTGGGGAGCTCCTCACGGAGGCGTTTCTTCACATGGCTCTTGTCAAAGATCCTGCACCGGGACGCGAGGGCATTCACCATGGGCTGGCTGACCTGGAAGAATTCGAACGTCTCCTTCCCCGAGAGGAGGAACGCGGCCTTGTCACCAAAGAGGGTCCCCTTGGGGTCCACGTAGATGACCCCTTCCGGCTGACCCGCCTCGAACATCAGGAAGAATTTCCGCTCCTTGTCCTCGAAGACACCGATCCCGTTCACGCCGGATTCCTCGGCGGAGCGGATCAGCTCGTCCAGGGGATAACTGGCGACAAAGGTCGCGTTGCTGAGCACCTCATCGATGATGCTGGAAATCTCAGACGTACGGCTGTTCACCTCATCCGCTCAATCTGCGGGAACGGAAATCCTGCAGGAGGGTGTGACCTCTGACGGATGTTGCGGATATAAATATATATCACCGTCATGATAGTAATAAACTTTGTCTTTTATACTGGTAAACGAATTGAGTCAGAAAAAGAAAAAAACATTGAAATAATGATATTTGGTGCGAGATTTCCGTCGATCTACCGTTGGGGGCCCCCGAACAGCGTCCGTGCCAGCCGGTCCACGAATCCTTCCTGGACCGCGGTCTTCTCCTCCTTGTACTCGGATCCGGCCAGGTCGGCGGCGATCCGCCGGAATGCCCGCGATGCCCCGGAGGTGGGGTACTTGATGACCACCGGGGTCTTGTAGGCGGCCGCCCTCCGTACATTGGCGTCCTCGGGGATCATGTCAATGACCCGGACACCTAGCACGTCCTCCACGCTGTGCCGGCGCAGCTCGGTGTTCTCCATCCCTGCCCGGTTCAGGATGGCCCCGTACACCTTCCCGCCCACCATCTCGGTCAGGATCTTGGTCTTCAGGGCATCGGCCATGGAGGAGAGCTCGGGATTCACCACGAGCACCACCTCGTCGGCGATGGCCAGGGCCACGACCCCATCCTTGCTGATGCCGGCCGGGGCATCGATGAGAAGGAACTCGCTCCTGCCCACCAGGTCCCGCATCACGTCCTTCATCTTCTCGGGGTCGGCATTCTGGAACCCCTGGAGCGAGATGCCGCTCGGGACCACCTTGAGGCCATTGGGGCCTTCGTAGATGGCATCATCCACACTGGCCTTCCCCGCCAGCACTTCGTGGAGGGTGACGGGAACGCTCTCCAGACCAAGGACCAGGCCCAGGTTGGCCATGCCGATATCGGCATCCAGGATGAAGGTCTCCTTTCCCAGCTGGGCCAGCGATGTGCCCAGATTGACGGTAACTGTGGTTTTCCCGGTACCGCCCTTTCCTGAAGCAATGGTGAAAGCTCTGAACATCTCGCACCTACATCATGCAGAGCGATTTATAAACTGTATAAAATTCTCATTATTCAAATACTTATACGTTGCTGTCATGGTTCTCACAGGTTCCCTTGCATTTCATCTTTTTTCTTCATCTTTTTTGGCATTTCTGGGCGGTCCCTTCACCACAAGGTGGCCCAGGTTCAGCTCCTCCAGCAGGTCCGCGGCATCGGTCTTGAAGGAATCCTTGATGGTCTTTAAGCTCTCCAGGGCCGACTTGGTGATGGGCTCCTCCTTTCTGCCGATGGGCTGCTCGGTCCGGCCGATCTTCCGATCCACGATCTGGCCCGGAGCGGCCTTTCCCCGGCCCGGCGGAGCGGCATGCCCGGCAGGGACCCCTTTCGTCCGGAGGCTGGTAACCCGGACCGGTTTTGCGCCGAGGCCGGCGATCTTCACCGGTTTCACCGAGGTGTCCCGGGGAGCAGCACCGGCACCCACCTGGGAGGCAGCGGGCGGAAGGATCACCCTGCACCGCTCGTTCAGCTTCAGGGTGACGGCCAGCTGGGTGGTGGTGAACTCGCAGAGGGCCGCATCCACCCGGGCATCTCCCATGACCGCGAGCTTCTGGAGCCCCTGGTATCCGCCGTGACCCAGGTGTTCGGCAAGGAGGCAGATGCCCCCCTCGAAGATGAGGTAGGTGATGTTCTCGCCAAAGGGGATGGCGCAGCACCCGGTGAAACGGCCGGTGGACAGCTGGTCCAGGAGCTCCCGTACCGATACCCCTCTCCGGGTGGCCGTGGTGGAGCAGTGGGGTATCTTCATCCGGATCACTCCGCCTGCAGGGACCGGATGGCCACGCGGATCAGGCCAAGGTTTGCGTCGGCATCGGTGAAGACGCAGAGGTTCAGGTCCCCGAACGGGGAGATGATCAGCTTCCCCCCGGCGCTCTCCAGGATGATCTGGTGGAGGCCGCCGATATGGATGTCTGATGCAATCTTGGTACCTGCCCTGAGCAGATCCTCTGCATTCGCTGCCACCTGGTCGAAATCCGCCTTCCCGACGGA
>JAJRDC010000213.1 GCA_028678635.1 Methanomicrobiales archaeon | reverse complement strand
CGTTTCGCTTCAGCACCTCGATGGCGTCCAGGGCTGTGTTCGGGAGCCGGAGGTTGTACATGCAGCCCACGAAGAACCCGACCGTGGCCTTCACCGTCCCCTCCGGCTCGATTACCTCGCCCACCTGCTCTAAAAAGGAGGTCTCGGTGCGGGGGACCGTCCGGCCTGTCTCCTTCACCAGCTGGACGATCTCCAGGTGCCGGGGCAGGGTGAGCCCCTCCCGGTTGGCCAGCGCCCGGAGCTTCTCGATGGCCTTCCCCGGGATCTGGATGTTCTTCGGGCAGACCTTCCAGCAGGCCTGGCAGGTGGTGCAGGTGAAGAGGCCTGCCTTGATGGCCTCCGGGATCCGGCCGCCGGCGTCCCGGGGGTCCAGGGAGAGGCGCATCTCCTGCCGCATGGCGGTCGGGCCCGCAAACTCCGCCACCTCCATGGCAGGGCAGACGGAAACGCAGGCCAGGCACTCGATGCAGTCCCGGAGGGGCTTGATTGCTGCGATCTGCTCCTGCGCCGGGCACTCCGCCTGGCCTTTCGGGATGAGGGGGACAATCTGTGCAAGCGCCGGCTCCATCTCCACGACGAGGTCCTTCCGGACCGGGAGGTTCAGGGGCTGGAGCGTCATCCCGTCCCGGGCCTCGGTCATGCAGGCCAGCTTCGGCTCGCCGTCTACCCGGACGGCGCAGGAGCCGCACTGGCCGGTGCCGCAGCAGTACCGGTACGAGAGGGTGGGATCCTCCGCATGGATGGCGTGGAGGACGTGGAGCACCCGCGCCCCTTCCTGCACCTCCACATGGTAGGTGCGGAACTTCCCCTCCCTTTCCTTTGCCGGGTTCCAGCGGTAGACCCGCACCGCCATTTCCTTCATTTCGAATCCCCCTTCATCTCGATCCCGGACCGGTACTGCGAGAGGTAGGTATGGCCATAGGGGGAGGTGGCCGCGTCGTGGGCCTGGGTGAGGTCGGTCCGGACATGAGCTCCCCGGGACTCCGGCCGGAGAAGCGCTGATTTCACGATGAGCATGGCGGTGGTGCAGAGGTGGTGCACGGTCATGCACTCCGCCAGGTTCAGCCGGGATGCGGCATGGAGCTTCTTCCGCCCCAGCTTCTCCACCTCCGTGAGCGCCTGGGTGAGCTCGGCGCCGGTCCGGAAGATACCGGCCCCCTTCCACATGGTCTGCTGCAGTTTCCGCTCCACCGGGACCGGGTTCACCATGCCGGAGAGGAATCCCTCCAGCCGGCGCTCGATAAGGTCCAGCTGCCTTCCCTCGGGCTGCTGGCCCCGTGAGGGGGCCCTTCCTGCCGCTTCCCCGGCCCTCTTCCCGAAGACCTGGGTCTCGGCGAGCGAGTTCCCCCCCAGCCGGTTGGCCCCGTGGACCCCGCCCGCCACCTCGCCGCAGGCAAAGAGGCCGGGGACCGTGGTTTGGCCGGTGGACGTGATCCGGAGGCCGCCCATGAAATGGTGGGCGGTGGGGGAGACCTCCATGGGCTCCTTCCGGATGTCCACGCCAAAGGCCAGGAACTGCTCCAGCATCACCGGGAGCCGCTCCTCAATCTGCTTCGCGGGGAGATGGGTCACGTCCAGGTACACGCCGCCCCGGGGCGTGCCCCGGCCCTCCAGGATCTCCCGGGCGATGGCCCGGGCCACCACGTCCCGGGTGGAGAGCTCCATCCGCTCGGGGTCGTACCGGACCATGAACCGCTCGCCCTTCGCGTTCCGGAGGATCCCTCCCTCGCCCCGCACCGCCTCGGTGATGAGCCGTCCCCGGGCATCATACGGGTAGACCGCCCCGGTGGGATGGAACTGGACCATCTCCATGTCGATCAGCTCCGCCCCTGCCCCGTATCCCAGGGAGTAGCCGTCGCCGGTCCCGGTGGCAGAGTTCGTGGAGACATCGTACACCCGGCTTCCCCCGCCGGTGGCAAGGATGGTGGAGTCGGCCCGGATCGCCTCCAGTCTCCCTTCCCGGTCCAGCACCGCGGCGCCGACGACGGTACCCTCCCGGGTCAGGAGGTCCGTCACCGTCACCTCCTGGAGCACCTCCACGTTGCTGGCCCGGAGCTGCTCGAGGAGCGTCATCATCATCTCGTGGCCCGTCCGGTCACCGGCGTAGCAGGTCCGGGGGAACCGCTGCCCTCCGAACGCCCGCTGGGCCACCTGGCAGTTCTCGGTGACGTCAAAGACCGCTCCCCACCGGACCAGGTCACTGAGCCTCTCGGGAGCTTCCTTGACCAGGATCTGCACGAGCTCCAGGTCGTTTAAATACGCCCCGCCCTTCAGCGTGTCCTCCAGGTGCCCGACGCAGGAGTCGGCCTCCCGGAGAGCCGCGTTGTACCCCCCCTCGGCCATGGGGGTACAGCCCCCTTTACCGGCCACGGATTTGGTGACCAGCAGCACGTCCCCGTACCGGGCGGCCTCGAGGGCTGCCCGCACCCCGGCACCGCCGCTGCCGATGACGAGGACATGTGCCTCGTGCGCCACGTCTGCACGCATCTTATTATGATCTGGGTGGTATAGTGAGATAAAAGAACTGTCAGGCGTAGTGGGAGAGGGAGCAATGCGGCTTCTCATGAAATTCGGAGGCACCTCGGTCGGCGACGGCCAGCGGATCCGGCGGGTGGTGGAGATCCTGGAACCATACCATGCGCAGGGGCATGAACTCGCGGTGGTCGTCTCGGCCATATCCGGTGTCACGGGCCAGCTCATCGAGATGGCAACCGAATCCGTCCGGGCGAAGGAGAAGCCGGCCATCGAGGAGTTCATCGACAACCTCCGGGCCAGGCACCGGGCGGCCCTCGAGACCGTGGCCCCTGACTACGTGGACGAGGTGGGGAGGATCCTGGATGCCCGCCTCGCAGACCTCCAGGCCATGCTCTTCGGCCTCCACATCCTGCGGGAGCTCTCGCCCCGGTCCAGGGACTATATCATCTCTTTCGGGGAGCGGCTCTCGGCCCCGGTGGTCCGGGCGGCGCTGCGCCAGGAGGGTGTTCCCTCGGTGGTGCTGGACGGGTGCGAGGCCGGCCTCGTCACCACCGGGCAGCACGGGGACGCCATCGTGCTGCCCGAGAGCGAGGCGAAGATCCGGGGCCGTGTCCTCCCCCTGCTCGCCGACTCGGTGCCCGTGATCATGGGCTACATGGGCTGCACCTCCCAGGGCGTGGTCACCACCCTGGGCCGCAGCGGGTCGGATTACTCTGCAACCGTGATAGGTACCGCCATCGGGGCCGACGAGGTCTGGATCTGGACGGACGTGGACGGCATCATGACCACTGATCCCCGGCTGATCAGGGACGCCCGTGTGCTCCCCTCGGTGTCGTACCTGGAGGCCATGGAGCTCTCCTACTTCGGGGCCAGGGTCATGCACCCCCGTTCCATCGAGCCGGCGATGCGCAAGAACATCCCCATCCGGGTCAAGAACTCCTTCAATCCCTCCCACCCCGGTACCTGCATCGTCAGGGAGTCCAAGAAGGACCGGAGAGTGGTGAAGGCCCTCACCCACTTCACCGGCGTGGCACTCGTCACCATCACCGGCGCCCAGATGATCGGGAGGCCCGGCGTTGCCCGGATGATCTTTACCGCCCTTGCCGAGAAGGAGATCAATATCATGATGATCTCCCAGGGGTCCTCGGAGGCCAACATCTCGCTCCTCGTGGACGCGGCCCAGCTGGACCTGGCGGTGGAAGCCCTCTCCGACATGGTAAAGCAGGGGATCGTCCGGGAGGTAACGGCCAACCCCGACGTGGCAGCCGTGGCGGTGGTGGGGGCCGGGATGGCGGGAACACCGGGCATCTCCGGCCGGATCTTCACGGCCATGGGCCTTGCCGGCATCAACGTGATCATGATCTCCCAGGGGTCCTCGGAGGTGAACGTCTCCTTCGTGGTGAAGGAGGCCGACGGCCCGAAGGCTGTCCGGGTCCTCCACGACGAGTTCCGGCTCTCGGAGGAACCGGATGGGTAAGGAGACGTACCGGGCGTCCGGGGTGGACATCGACCTGGCCCAGGAGGCGATCCGGGCCCTCATCGGGCAGATCACCTACCGCCGGAACGGGTGGATCCGCATGGCCGGCTCCGTCGGCCACTATGCCGGCCTCATGGAGTTCGGCGGCTATGTCCTGGCCCTGACCACCGACGGCGTGGGCACGAAGATGATGGTCGCCGACCGCCTGAAGAACTGGCGGACCGTGGGGATCGACTGCATTGCCATGAACGTGAACGATCTCCTTGTCATGAACGTGGAACCCGTGGCCTTCGTGGACTACATCGCCGCCGAACGCCTTTCCGTGGAGACGATGCGGCAGATCGGGATGGGCCTGAACGAGGGAGCCCGCCAGGCCAACGTTGATATCGTGGGCGGGGAGACCGCCCAGCTCCGGGACCTGGTCCACGGCCTGGACCTGGCAGGCACCTGCCTGGGGGTCCAGGAGAAGGGCCGGGTTGTCACGGGGGAGAGCATCGTCACCGGTGACCGGATCATCGGCGTCCCCTCCAGCGGGATCCACTCCAACGGCCTCTCGCTGGCCCGCCGGATCGTCGAATCCCATGCCTCGTACGACGAACGGCTGCCCAATGGCAGGACGGCGGGGGAGGAACTGCTGGTGCCCACCCGGATCTACCGGGAGGCGCTGGATGTCTGCCGGTCCGCCGAGGTCCATGGCATGTGCCACGTGACCGGCGGCGGTCTCCTCAACTTCACCCGGCTGACCAAGTACGGGTTCTCCTTCACCCGGCCCCTGCCGGTTCCACCCGTCTTCTCCTGGCTGCAGGAGAAGGGTGACGTGAACCCGGTGGAGATGTACCGGACCTTCAACATGGGGATGGGCTATGCGTACGTGGTCCCGCCGGCATCGGTGGCGGCGGTGCTCTCCATGGTCCCGGGAGCCGCCGTGGTGGGCGAGATCGTCAAGGGATCCGGGGTCCGGGTAAACGGGCTGGAGATCCGGTAGGATCCTCTTTTTTTCTCAGGCGCCTGCTGAAAGGGGGATCTTCTCAGCCTTCTCCGAGACGATGGCCGAGTTGCCGCAGGGATCTTCGATGACAAGAGTGACCGGGAGCTTCCCCTCCCGGACCTGGCCAATCTTCTCGAGGAGTGCGACGGCATTCTCACCCTCCGTATCCTCGAGACCAGGAAGGATCTGCTCCACCACCTGGATCACCCGGCAGAGGATCCCCTCCACGTTGGAGACAAAGGCCTCGCAGGCGGGGCCGGGATCGATCCGCACCCCAAGGTCAGGAATCTCGATGGTCCCAGAAGACCCGCGGACCACCCGGATGGAGAGATCCTGGACGGAGGTCACCCTGAGCTGCCACCGGGCCGGTTCCCCTCCGGCGAGGAGCAGGGTATCGCAGTAGTGGAAGCCGCAGGGACACGACGAGGAGATGATGAGAACGTCAGAAAAATGGGGGATGGTTTCTGTCTGGTATCGGTATTCGATATCGGAATCACAGAGGGGACAGCGGCCGGGAAAGACACTCTGCACTAGAGGCCCCCGCCGCCCAGCTTGTCCCGGGCAATCTTCACGGACATGGGGGTCACCACCACGTAGCGCTGGTCGCCCAGCCCCACGATGTCCCCGTTCACGTCCTTGGCCACGTCTTTCAGGTCCTTGAGCACTCGCTCGTAGGTGATCTTGTCCATCTTGAGGCGGCCGATGTCGATGATGACGACGTTGCCGTTGTACACCTCTTCCTTGACCCGGGGGGTGTCCTTCAGGTCACCGATGGTGGCCACCTTCACGTACATGCTGGCGGGCTGGTCCGACATGGTGCCCTCAAAGGAGGCCAGGTCCA
>JAJRDC010000282.1 GCA_028678635.1 Methanomicrobiales archaeon | reverse complement strand
TATTCCTGCAGGTAAGCTTCAATTTCCTCCCGGGAGAGGGAGGGGTTCCGGTTCGGGTGGAGCAGGCACTGTTCGGTGACAAGGACCGTCCCGGCCCCGTTCACGTCGATGGAACCGCCTTCCATGACGATCCCGGGAGAAAACACCTTCATATCGGCCAACCGGCAGACCTGCTCCGGGATGGCGGTATCGCCTGCCAGGTCCGGGTACTTGCCTCCCCAGGCATTGAACCGCCAGTGGACCATGCCAGGGAGGGGATCGTCCGGGCTGACCACGAAGGTAGGACCGTAGTCCCGGAACCAGACGTCGGCGTAGTCCAGCCGGTGCAGCCTGATCGTCGTGAGGTCGATCCCGGCGGCTGCCAGCAGGCTCCGGACCCTTTTCTCCTCAGAACGGTCCGGGACCAGGAGCTCCACCCGCTCGTCCCGGTGGAGGGCGGCGATCACCGCCACATAGGATCGCTCCACCGCGGGAAGGTCCGTGAAGGTGTCGTTGTCCCGGGGCCACGCCAGCCAGGTGGCGGCATGGGATTCCCACTCGGCCGGCATGCGATACCCCAGCCGCAGCGGAGTTCCTGGCCTGACCAGCAGCGGAGCGATCCCTCCGGTTCCCTCTTCCGTGAGGGAAGGATAGGTCTCCGGACGGCGGTTCCGGAGGAAGCCCCACCCCTCCCGCACCCGCCCGTTCAGGGAGAGGTCCAGGTCGGCCAGGAGCACCTCCCCACGGTTCACCGGCGCCCGGGCCAGAACGGTACCGAAGGCATCGCAGGCAAAGGAGGACCCCCAGAACTCCAGCTCCCCTTCCCTGCCGACCCGGTTTGCCGAGGCCACGTGCACGCCGTTCGCGATGGCATGCCCCCGCATCACCGTTTCCCAGGCCTCCCGCCAGTCCCCTTCCTTCTGGCCGGTCCCGTGGATCCAGCCGATGGCCGTGGGGTAGAAGATCACCTCGGCACCCATCAGGGTGACGGCCCGGGCCGCCTCGGGGAACCACTGGTCATAGCAGATCAGCACCGCGAACCGGCCATGCTCCGTCTGGAAGAGCCGGTAGCAGTCGCCGGGCCGGAAATAGGCCTTCTCGTAGAAGAGGGGATCGTGGGGGATGTGCACCTTCCGGTAGGGCGGGAGGAGCATCCCGTCGGTGTCCAGCACCGCAGCAGTGTTGTAGAAAGCCCCGTCGTCACCCTTTTCAAAGACCGGGACAATGATCACGGCCCGGTGCTTGCGGGCCAGGGGAGCGAACGCTTCTGTGGACGGACCCGGAACCGTTTCGTCATAGGCCGATACACGGGCCCGTTCAGCCTGCGGGAAATAGGGCAGGCGGAAGAGCTCCTGCAGGCAGACGACCCGGGCGCCCCTGCCGAGGGCCGTCTTCACGGAGGCCAGTGTCCCGCGGAGGTTCTTCTCCGGATCCGGAGTGACGCGGCTCTGGACGAGCGCGATGCGCAGCCGGCCGTTCATGGATCTCCTCCCTGCATCCTTGGTCCCTGATCCATATCATCCCATGCCCGTGGGATGGCCAAGGAGGGGAGGAGAGGCCGCCGCCCTGACCACGATGCCCCGTGCGGCACCCGGTTCAAACCGATTCCTCCGGATCCTCCTTCCAGAGATCCCGGCCCGCGTCCGTCTCATACGGGGCGGCTTCCATGAGGGCGTCCGGGTAGGGTGCGAAATAGGCCTGGTCCTTCAGGTAACCGGTATCGAACCGGAGGATCCAGGCCTTCAGCAGGTTCTTGGGAACGGCGAGGGAGACCCGCCCGGCCCGGTAGGCTTCCAGGGTTTCCAGGAAGAAGGCCTTCTCCCCACCCGAGAGCCCTTCCGAGACATACCCGAGGGCATGCTGGAGAATGTTCACGTTCGTGCCGATCCGGGGCGCACGGGAGAGCGCCGGAAGGAGTGTGCCGCCGTATTCCCTGATCACCGCCGTTGACGGTCGCTTCTCCGGATTGGCAACGATCCTGCCCAGATCCCGGAGACTTCCGGGTGAATGGGACATGAGCAGGAGCTTCTGCTGCGTGTGGAACCGGACCAGGGCATCCATGGTGCCCCTGTCCTTCACCTGCCTGAAGTCGGCGAGGGCAAAGATCCGGGTCAGGAAATGGTCCCGGATCCGGTGGTTCCGGAGCCTTCCCTCATCCTCCTTCGGGAAAGAGGGATAGCGCCGGATCACCTCACGGCCGAAGAACCCGGCGGTCCGCCCGAGGGGAGCTGACTTCCCGGCGGAAGGGTACACGTTCACCCCGCCCAGGCCCGATGTGGGGGAACGGTGTTTCAGAACAAAGCCATCCACGGCCGGCAGGCTGTCCAGGAACCCGGCGATGAACCGGCGCATCTCCTCCGTCACGTCCCTTCCCGTGGCCGGCTGGATCAGCCGGTCCTCTCCGCCACTTCTTACGATCCGGACCGATTCCCGGGGGATCCCCAGGCCTATCTCCACCTCCGGGCAGACCGGGATGCACCCGGCATGCTCCCGGAGTTGGGCTACGAAGGGGCTGCTGATCCGGGACCCGTCGTAGCGTACGGCGTCAAACTCCAGGCACCGGCTCACCACCACCCTCGGGGTGGAGAAGATCCGTTTCCCATCCGTTCCCATCGCTTCACCTCTGCGGAACAGGAGGTGGGCGGCAGGGATGATATGCCTTGCTTGCGTGAGCGGGAATCGGGGGCGGTCGAGTCATCCTTCCAGGAAGAGCCGCCGGTGGATGATTCGCCAGCAGA
>JAJRDC010000161.1 GCA_028678635.1 Methanomicrobiales archaeon | reverse complement strand
GACAGGTTTGAGGCGATCGTGCTCTTCCCGATGCCCCCTTTCCCATAGATCGCGATCTGTCTCATGGGTTCACTCACCACTTCGCCTCGTACCTTCTCTCTTTTGAACGCCACCCCATTGTCCACTCGTTCTGGACGCATTCGAAGAGATTCAGGATGCCGGTATATCCGAAGTATTCCCGGTTGATCATCCTGAACTGGCGCATCATCCTCACCACCTCGACAATATACGACACCCCCAGCCCCGCACTGGCGTGCCGTTCGATCGTGCTCCCGAACACAACCCGTGGCCTGACCTCGCCAAGACTCCTCCTCGTCCGGTACACGTCCGTGCCGTACACGATGTTTGGGTTGAGCCCGAGTTCCTTGAGTTCCCGTTCCAGCAGATCCCGAACTGATCGCTGGGAGGTGTACAGGGCAACGAGTTCCGGCGTCATCTCCATGTCCTCGGTCACAAACCGGACCAGCGGGATCCCGACTGTTGCATCGGCGACAATCGCGGCAGGTGTCCGGTACAGGAACCGTGCCATCGGCCACTTGCGACGGCATGTCGCCATCACCATCCTCTCGCCTTCTGCGACCATGTTCTCTGCTTCTTTCTGCGCATCAAACCGCTCGCCGAGGGCAGCCAGCCAGCGCCGGGTGTTGGTCATGCCTATGGGCAATGGTATCCCCGTGCAGACCTGTTCGATGCCATAGGTCGCAGTGAGGTAATCTGCCGCGTTCTGCCCGGCATCGTGGCTCAGGAGGAGGGAGGTCTCGGCAGAAGCAACGTTCTCGATATCAGAGAGGGGTGTACGGTGGGTGAGCGTGGCAACCACCCGGACACCCATCCGGGAGAGGATTTGCTGGACCCATACCAGATCCGCGACCCATGTCGGGTTGGCGTTCGCGTGGGGGGCGATGAGGCACACAGATCGGGGGACCTTCTCCACCCCGGGTTTCACCAGGCTCTTCAGCATGGCATCCAGCGCGATGTCGATACCGTCGTACTGCGAACCCCTGAACCCCGGGCACGGGATGGGAATGAGCCGGAACTTCACCTCCGGCTGCAGATCCTCGCACACCGCCACAATATCGTCACCGACAATCTCGGGACCGCATGCACTGAGGACGAAGAGGGCGGAGACAGGGAGATCCTTTGCTTCCCGGATCGTGCGGGCCAGGAGGTCTTCACCGCCGTGTACGATCTCATCGACGCAGAGCTTGGTGCAGAGGGTGAGGGTCTCCATGTAGTCGCATTCCTGCCAGGCAAAGGCGTTGTTGACCAGGTACTCGCACCCCTGCGGTGAGTGGGCGAGCAGGGCGGAACCGGAGACTCCCAGCGCTGTCTGGGCGGCCCCGTTGAAGGCGCACCGGAGGTACGGATCGGTACACTGGTCGGGTACCGACGCCTCCTCCGTGGCTGCGCCGTTACTCGGTCCTGGTTCCATAGAGCATCCCCCGGAAGAGGCGCGAGCGCGGGAGGTCTTTGTTCTCCAGTGCCTGCCGTACCAGGGCAGCGATGTTCCTGATTCCCCGAAAGCCGTACTGTGGCTGAAACGCCGGGTTCATGAGGGTCAGGTTCACCACCGGGCAGGGAGGAAACCGGCCGGCGTTCCCGAAGAAGATGGGATCGTCGTACTCACGGACAATCGCCTCTAGCTCCACCTCAGTCTCCTTTGATGAGCGGAAGCTCCCCAGCCGGAAGAGTCCTTTCGTCAGGATGATCTCCGGGTTGATACCGGTCTCCAGGAGGAACTTGATGCTGGGCATCCTCTCCTTGATGGTGTAGGGGTGGACGTTGATGACAACAGGGTGGGCACCGAACTCCTCTGCCATCCGTGCGAGGGAGAGCGCCCGGATCGGCCCGGGGAATTCTGATATCTCGATGATGGCAGTCTTCCCCCCGAGGGCATCCCTCAGGTAGGCAAGGTCCGGTTCCACCTCCCGCATCTCACGCTCGATCACCTCCTGTGCCTTCTCCTCCATGCCAAGCGGCGCTGCCACGCCGAGGAGCCATTCCCTTGTGGCCGCGGGCCCGTAGGGTTGCCCGGTCTTGCTGTACGGGATCCCAAACCGTTCCTGCATCATGTCGCCGAGCTTCTGCCCCCAGTCATAGCACCACGAGGCATTCAGTTCGACCTCCCGGGCCCTTCGGATTTCTTCGACGGTGCATCCTCCCGCGATGATGGCATTTACCTTTATTCCGACTTCACGGAGGAGCCGTTCGATCTCGTCCATGTCCCAGTTGAACTCCGTGGGGGAAGGGCCCCAGCGGGCACCCAGGATGTTGATCGTCCCTTTTCTCTTCTGTTCCGGGGGCTCCATCAGGTCCATGATGAGCCGGAATGCATCCTCGTAGCCACTGCGGAAATCGCCGCCGAAACCCTCACTCTTTAGCGCCAGGACCCGGCAGCCAACCAGCTTCTCTGCCTCGCGGGCAATGCTCTCGACATCATCCCCGATGATCCCGGAACAGCAGCAGGATAGGATGACGATCAGGTCAGGGTGGTACTTCGCGTATGCTTCCTTTACCGCTTCCAGGAGTTTGCCCTCGCCTCCGTAAATGACGTGGCTCTCATCCAGCGTGGTGCAGGCAGTGGGCTCCAGCGGGACACCGCGGATCTCGCAGCATTCCCGGGTCCTGACAAAGTCGGACATGTACAGCGGGCACCCGGTCGGGCCGTGGACCAGGGGAACCACGTGACGGATGCCGCTGATGACGTAGTACGCGGTGAAAAACTTGCACATGGGGGCATGCGAGGCCTGAAGCTTCGGGACCAGCACGCCGGTTTCCACCTTCTCCAGGAGCTGCTGCAGGTCCCCGTGAAAGACGATGGAGTCGTTCTCCATGGTTCGCTCAGTCATCCATGTGATCTCTGGAGGGTATATACGTGTGACGGAAAGAGGGCCTGCATTCCGCCAGTTGGAGCGCGCTCCCGTTCTGCCAGTCCTATTTACAAGTACTGGGATTCCGCTGGGTGCTTTTTATACGAACACTGATGATGTGTGTAGGAGGTTTCCTTGAGCGAGGCGATCATCGACGTGCGGGGCCTCTCCCACTCTTTCGGGGAGGTGCAGGCCGTGGACGAGGTTTCCTTCACCGTCCGGAAGGGCGAGATCTTCTCCTTCCTCGGGCCGAACGGGGCCGGGAAGAGCACCACCATCAACGTGCTCACCACGCTTCTTCCCGTCCAGAAGGGAGAGGTCCTCATCGCCGGCCATGACGTGGCCGCCGAGCCCGCCCTCGTGCGCCGTGCAATCGGGATCG
>JAJRDC010000322.1 GCA_028678635.1 Methanomicrobiales archaeon | reverse complement strand
CGGCTGAAGATGCGGGGAGCCCGGATCTTCGAGGACCTCCACGTGAGCGGCCACGCCCAGCGGGAGGACCACTACGAGCTCCTCCACCTGCTGGACCCCCAGCACGTGATCCCGTCCCACGGGGGCCTGAACTTCACCGGTTCCTACGTGAACTTTGCAGAGGAGATCGGGTACAAGTTCGAGAACGACATCCACATCCTCCGGAACGGGCAGAGGATCCAGGTGGCCAAGTAAGAGGGATCGGTCATGGAACTGCAGGAGTACCTGAAGAACGTGGCCCAGGATATCGACCTCATGATCATCCGCTACTTCGGTCACCCCTACGGGCCGTTGCAGGAGGCCTCCGCCCACCTCCTCTCGGCCGGCGGGAAGCGACTGCGTCCGGCCGTGTGCCTGCTCGCCGCCGATGCCGTGAAGAAGGGGTCCGCCTTCGACGTGGCGCCGGCGGCCCTCGCTCTCGAGCTGATCCACACCTTCACCCTGATCCATGACGACATCATGGACCGGGACGCGGAGCGCCGCGGGGTCCCCACGGTCCACACCGTCTGGGACGAGCCCACCGCAATCCTCGCGGGGGACGTCCTCTATGCACGGGCCTTCGAGTTCCTCTGCCGCACGCCGGCCACTGACAACGCCCGGGTCCGGGCCGTCTCGCTCCTCGCCGATACCTGCAACGACATCTGCGAGGGGCAGCACCTGGACATGTCCTTCGAGGCCCGGACCGATGTCACCGAGGTGGAGTACCTGGACATGGTCCGGAAGAAGACAGGGGCCCTCTACGCCGCCTCGGCGGCCATCGGGGCTATCATGGCCGGGGCCAGGCCGCAGTATATCGATGCCCTCTTCCAGTTCGGCATGTCGGCCGGGATCGCGTTCCAGATCCAGGACGATCTCATTGACCTTGTGGCACCTTCTTCCGTCAGCGGCAAGGACCGGGCCTCCGACATCCGCCAGGGAAAGCAGACCCTCGTCTCCATCAAGGCCCGGGAGGCCGGGATCGATCTCGCCCCGTACCAGAAAATCATAACCGAAGCCGATGTGGATGCACTTGTTGCCACCCTGGAGTCCGCCGGTGTCGTTGCCGAAATCAAGCAGGCGGCCCAGAACATTCTGGACCACGGCCGCCAGACCCTGGCGCTTTTACCCGGGAGCGACGAGCGCCGGCTCCTCTTCGAGCTGGGCGAGTTCTTCATCACCCGGGGGTTCTAGCATGGGAGAGGACCTGGGGGAGGTCCTCTTCCGCTACGCCCTCCAGAACGCCGTGAAGTACGGCGACCTCCCCAAGCCTGGAACCGTCCTCGCGAAAGTGATGGGCACCCACCCGGAGCTTCGGCCCCGGGCAAAGGAGATCGCGAAGCTCCTCCCGCAGGCCATCGCCCGGGTGGAGGCGATCCCGGCGGACCAGCGCCCTGCCACCCTCGCCTCTCTCGATCCGGATCTCGCCCGTGAGCTCTCGGAGGTGAAGGGCGAGCGCAAGACCGGCCTCCCGCCCCTGGAGGGTGCCGAGAAGGGCGTGGTCATGCGCTTCGCCCCCAACCCCAGCGGGCCTCTCCACCTGGGGCACGCCCGGGCGGCGCTGTTAAACGACGCCTACGTCCGGCGCTACGGCGGCAAGTTCGTGCTCCGCATCGAGGACACGGACGCGAAACGGGTGGACCCTGCCGCCTACGACATGGTCCGTGAGGACATCGAGTGGCTGGGCCTTGCGGTCCACGACGTGGTGTACCAGAGCGACCGGCTGGACCTCTACTATAGGTACGCCCGAAAGCTGATCGAGCGGGGCGGAGCCTACCTCTGCACCTGCGAAGGGGACATGTTCAGGGAACTGAAACTGGCCAAAAAGGCCTGCCCCTGCCGACAGCACACCGTTGAAGAGAACCTGGCCCTCTGGGACGCGATGCTGGCCGGCGAGTACGCAGAGGGGACCATCACGATAAGGGTGAAGACGGATCTCTCCCATGCGGACCCGGCCATGCGGGACTTCTCGGCCTTCCGGATCGTCTCCTCCCCGCCCCACCCCCGGGTGGACGCGATCGTCTTTCCCCTCATGAATTTCTCGGTGGCCATCGATGACCACGAGCTCGGGATCACTCACGTGATCCGAGGCAAGGACCACATCGCGAACACCGTCCGGCAGGGCTACCTCTTCGGTTATTTCGGCTGGAAGCCCCCCGTGTACCGGCACTACGGCCGGATGGGGATCGAGGGCGTGGTCCTCTCCACCTCCCAGATGCACCGGGGGATCGACGAGGGAATCTACACCGGCTGGGACGACATCCGGCTCGGGACCCTCCGGGCCATCGCCCGCCGGGGGATCTCCGCCGAGGCCGTCCGGGCGGCAATCCTCGAGATCGGCATCGGCGAGACAGACATCTCCTTCTCCTGGGACAACCTCTACGCCAAGAACAGGGACCTGGTGGACCCGGTGGCGAACCGCTACTCCTTTGTCCCGGATCCCGTCGAGCTCACCATCCAGGGAGCCCCGGTACGGATGGCCCAGGCGCTTCTCCACCCTGGCGACCCGTCCCGGGGATACCGCTCCCTCCCCTTCGAGGGGAAGGCGCTGGTCCCCCAGGCGGACCTTGAGGGCCACACGATGATCAGGCTCAAGGACCTGTTCAATATCACCCTCAGCGG
>JAJRDC010000186.1 GCA_028678635.1 Methanomicrobiales archaeon | reverse complement strand
GCTATTCGTGCATCGAGAACTGCCCGGTCTGCTTCGGTGATGCGGAAGCCCTGAAGGCCAAGTCCTTCATGGTGACCGCCGGCGAGGTGCCGCCCAACGGGATGTTCCACCTGCGCAGGTTTGCCCACATCTCGGACACCTGCGTAAACTGCGGCCAGTGCGAGGAGCTCTGCCCCATGGACATCCCGCTGGCCCTCTTCTCCCACGCCATCCGCGTGGAAGGGGACATGGCCTTCGAGCCCAAGCTGGGGAAGGCTGCCTACACAAACTAATCTCACCCTTTTTCCCGAACAGGTGCAACCGGGAGCCCGAGCTTTTAGAATACACCCCGCTCACCGAAGTGGCAGGGCGAAAGAACACGCACAGGAGCCGGGGAGGGTGGAACCGGAAGTGACGAGGAAGCCCCCGGATCCCTGGCTCCGGCCTCTCCTGTGTACCTGGGAATGGATCTCTCTCTTGCAGCATCCTCTCCGAAGCAGGCCACGCGAGGGGTGGCCGCTGGCCGTGAAGGCGGTGAGCAGGGGTCTCTCTCCGCTCGCCGTCTTCTGATCGCCCCGATACCGCGGCTGATGCTGAAGGCCGGGCATCGGCAGTGAGAGTTCGCAGATCATTGCATCATAAACATTTGCCAAGCAGAAGCGGGTGCAGGATCACCAGCGGGAATGTGAGATTCAGGGTGATCAAGAGGGGGTGCCCACGCCCTCCGTCTGGCCACCGGGCGCAACCACTTTGAAGATCAGGGCGCACTGCCCCTTCCAGGGGGAGTAGGCCCGGATCTTCAGGATCCGGTCGAGGCCAGGATGAAGGATCGCAAGTTTCTTCGGGTAGCCTGTCAGGGCCACCGCCCCAATGGCACTGATCAGTTCCGGCGGGGTGTTCGGGAGGACCTCCCCCATCTGCCGGCCCACCAGATCCTCCCGGATCCTCCCGCTCAGCCGCTCCATAGCCGAATTCACCTCCAGGAAGGTGAGGTCCACTGGCATCCCCTTCTCGTCCAGGACCGGCTCCACCAGGGTGAAGCAGCACCGCATCGAGTTGAAGAGGTGTCTGAACCGGGCTTCGCTCTGGCGGAGGGAGTCCAGGGCGTGGAACCGTTCCGTCACGTCCTCGTAGGTGATATACTGGGCCCCTTCCCTTAAGGTGACGGGGCGGAAGATGATCTCCCGGCACTCTCCGTTCCTGCACTTGACCGGGAACTGCCGGGGCCGGACCATGCCCGGCCGGGAGTCGGCCAGGTCCCCCTTCCATGCGGATATGGCTTCCCGGCGCAGGTCCGTATCCGGAAACGCCTGCTCAAACCACCGCCGGCCCGTGGGTACGTCATCCAGCGTGTATCCGAAGAGCTCGGTGAACCGCCGGTTCAGGTACCGGTACCTGCCGTCTCCATTCACGATGGCGATGGGGAAAGGAGAGGTCTCTGCCATCTCACGGAACTGCTCCTCGCTGGCCCGGAGCGCCTTCTCCATCATCTTCTGCTGCGTCATGTCGATAGTATAGGCGAGTATTCCGTCAGGAGGGAGGTGGGCATACCTGAGGAACAGGTCCTTTTTCTCGCCGGTACCGATGAAGGTGTACTGGAGTTCCTCTTCGATAGTGGTCTTCTCCGCGAGGCAGCGCTCCATGTTCGCGAGCACCGACGGGTATTTCCCCCACAGGTCCTTCGCAGTCCTGCCGACCAGGCGGGGGATCGTACCATGGGTATCCCGGAATGCTGCCTCATTGTAATCGCTGAGGACCAGGTCGTCCCCTTTCTTTCGCAGGACGTACGTGGGCACAGGGAAGCTCTGGAATTCGGTGCGGGCCATCTCCTCAGCCTTCCTCCGGTCGGTGATATCCCGCGCCACCGCCTGGTATTCCCTGGGAGTCCCGTCCTCCTCAAAGAGCCCCCGGAAGGTCACCGCTATGCTATGGATGGATCCATCGGGTTTGGTAACCGTGGTCTCCAGGTAAGTCGTGGGATGGTCTTTGGTCAGAGATCGATAGGTCTTCCGGGTCAGGGCATACGCTTCATCAGAGAGGGGCAGTGGAAAAGGCACACCCACGATCTCTTCCCAACTCTTCCCGATATCACGGCAGAAGGCATCGTTGGCGAAGGTGAAAATACCGTCGGTGCGGAACCGGACGATCCATTCGGTCTGGTCCTCGACCACTGCCCGGTACCGGGCCTCGCTCTCGCGGAGCGACCGTTCGGCGTTTTTCTTCTCGGTGATGTCCCGGCCCACCACCTGGTACTCCAGGGGATGACCCTTGTCATCGAAGAGTGCCAGGATATTTGCCTGGATCCACCGGAATTCCCCGTCACTGCGGGTGATCTGATGCTCGACGGAGGTTCTCGGGTGTTCAGGGGAGAGGGAACGGTACGCATCCCTGACCTCCGGAAGGTCCCTGTCCGTGACAAGGAACGCCCAGTTGGATCCCAGGACCTGGTCCCGGGTCTTCCCTGTGAGCCGGCAGAAGGCATCGTTGGCGAAGGTGAAGATACCGTCCGGCCGGTACCGGAAGACAATCTCGGTCTGGTCCTCCACCACCGCCCGGTACCGGGCCTCGCTCTCGGAGAGCGCTTCCCTGGCTTTCCGCGGCCCGGTGATATCCAGCGAGATGAGGGTTACGGCATTGATCTTCCCGTCCTGGAAGACCGGTCCCATGTGGGATTCGTACCATGCGGTTCCGGGGCCCTCCTGGCCATAGCCGCGCACCTCGTACGTGGTGGGAAGACCCGTGGCAAAGGTTTTTTCCAGGTGATGGCGGAGGATCTCCTGCTGGTCAGGCGGGACGTACTGGAAGAAGGATGTTCCCGTCACGTCCTCCGGTGAATACTCCCCGGCCCCGCGGTTGGCGTACAGGATGCTCCCCTCCCGGTTCACCGTGAGGATAATTGCGGGGGCCGTGGCCATCACTGCCCGGAGATTCTCCTCGCTCGCTTCTATGGCCATCCGCTGCTCTGTCTCGGTCGTGATATCCGTCGCGAGGATGGTGATCCCCTGTGTCCCGTTCTCGTACACGGTGGAGATGATCTTCACTCGGAAGTGGAAGGTCTCCTCCCCCTTCCGCACCTCCACATCGCGCTGGAAGATCTCGTCACGTTCGGCGGAGTGGAGGTACCTCTGGATCTCGTCACCGGCTGTGAGCGCAAAGGAGAGATCATCGAGATTCTTCAGGAGAACCTCGGGGCGTGTTCGGTCTTCAAACGCGAGCACGTTGTTGTTCACGTAATGGACGCGGAGGTCTGCATCCAGCATGATGAAGAAGTCGGAAGAGAGGTTGATCATCCCCGAGACTGGCACCCGGGGTGCGGTGAAGTAGAGCTTGGCCGGCCCTACCCGGGTCAGCTCCACAGCACCGGAAGCCGTGAGCAGGTCCAGGTACTTGGCCACCGAGTTCCGGTTCATGTGGAGCTCCTTCGCGATGGCAGCAATGGACATCCCCCGCGGCCGGACCTTCAGCAGGTTGGTGACGCGGGAGATGTCCTCCCCGGAGATGGTCATCAACGGTGAATAAGAGCCGGTACATATGTAGTTTTCGATGCGATCCGCGATGCGATATGCGGGAGGTCTTGCCCTGCCTCATTCACGCAGTAATGAAATCTCTTTGATTACTGGGCCGGGAAAGGAGATAAGTCAAGGCATTCCACGTAACCCAGCTGGGTCACCCCCTTCCAGCCGGCCACTTCCTGCTCTCTGCTGAGAGAACCGATACTCCATCCTCCGGGAACCATGCCTGAGGATCGCTCGGATGCTCCCTGCCCCGCGTACCCGATGCCATCGCGTCCAGAAGATGAGATATAAGTACCCGTATGCGCTTATTCTCCCCCATGAAGCAGCGCGAGGTGTTTGAGTCGGTGCCGGGGATCCTCCGGCCCTTCAAGGCGTACGTGGAGTCCCTCAACCTCCAGAAGGGGGACCAGCTGGTGTACTACGGCGTCCCCGGGACCTGCACGCCGTTCATCGAGCTCCTGGGCTTTGCCATCCGGGGGCTTCCTGCCGAGCAGGTCTTTGTACCCCTGACGGACGAGTCCAAGGCAAAGAAGATCGTCCCGGTGGCTGACGTGGGGATGCAGGTCTCAACCTCAGGGATCCGGCCGAACCCGAAGGCCATCGTGCTGATGGGTGGGCTCTCCATGCCCAACTCGAACGTCACCGCCGACCAGATGAAGGCGGTCATCGGGAAGTACCGGGTGCCGCTTATCGGGGTCTGCTTCATGAAGATGTTCGAAAAGACCGGCTGGACGAATACATTTGACTTCAGCCTGCTCATCGATGCGAACATCTCCCCTGTGGACGTCTGGAAGTAACAGAACACTCCTGCGATTCCTTCTTTTTCCCAATCTGGCCCCGAGGTGACTCCGGGGGATGCAAATCCTTATCCCTGCCCGGAGTCACCGTACCGGTATGGAAGAGCAGGCTCCCTGTGCAGGCCCAAGGGCCAATGATGTCATTCCTGCCATGGAGAGCAAGGCGTTCTGCGCCGCGATGAGGGCCGAGGGGACCCTCCGGCGCGAGTCCCAGAACATCGGCGACCTCACCGACCTCCTGAAGGATG
>JAJRDC010000117.1 GCA_028678635.1 Methanomicrobiales archaeon | reverse complement strand
CCATCGATGACCTGAAGGACCTGGATCCCGCGGATCTGGAGCAGGCGGTGATCCTCCCCGGCCGGGCCTTTGTCCACGAGCCGGAGGCACAGGAGGTGCTCAGGGCCGACGGGACGGACCGGATCGTGATCCGGGGCCCGGATACCCTCACCGCCGATGGCGAAACCTCCATGGGCATGGCCCGTCAGGACGTGCTGGCCATGGAGCTGGAGGGATTCGCCGCCCTGATCCGGCTGATCAACCAGTTCGGGTGCGCCCCCTGAGCGGATGGACTGAGCACCGGTTTTTTCCCGTGCGACCATCGGACACATTGTCATGATGCGTGAGGGGGCACGCCCCCTCCAGGTCCCTCCCCCGTGAGGATAGTGAGCCGTTCGGTGGATCTGATCCGATGGATCTCTATTCCGGTGATAACCGGCGGGGGGTGCCCACGTGGCGGGGGCGATGAGCCCCCGAGAGCGTCCCCCCAGCACTGATCAATTGAGGCAGTAACTGAAGCGGAAGATCACAACAGGGTGGGCAGGGCTCAGGCCCGGACGGCCTATCCTCCTGCCAGGGAACGGCACACGGGACCCGAACAGCTCATATCCTCCGGCCGCCACTGGGTACACGCTATGGCAGGCGAACGGGAGGATCTGAGAGGGAAGGTCCTGGACGTAAAGGACCTGGCCGCGTACCAGGAGGGGGCGGTGGCCAGCCGGACCGTGGTGCTGAAAAAGGCGGGGACCATCACTGCTTTTGCCTTCGATGCCGGGGAGGGGCTCCCGGAACACACGGCACCATTCGACGCCATCGTGCAGGGGCTGGAAGGCGAGGCCGAGATTACGATCGGAGGGAAACCCCTGCACCTCGCGGAGGGGCAGATGGTGATCATGCCGGCCCGGGTTCCCCACGCGGTGAAGGCTCTCTCCCGGTTCCGGATGCTCCTCACCATGATCCACGAGTGAGGGGGCGATACCGTGGCGGAGCGGATCTACCGGTACTGTCCCGAAGATTTCGGCGAGCTCCCGGCCACAGTCCTCCACATGGACCTCACCTTCGAGATCCATGATGACCATACCGTGGTCGCATCGGCCTTCCGGGCCCGGACCCGGGATCGCTCGGTGAAGACACTCTCCCTGAACGCCCGGGACCTGGAGATCCGGGACGTCACCTGTGACGGGAGGACCGTCTCTTTCCGGTACGACCGCAGAGCGGCGCTTCTCCATGTGGATTTCCTCTCCCGGCTCCCGCCGCACACGGAGTTCACGGTGCGCACCCTGACGGTCTGCCGCCCGACGGCGAATATCCTGGAGGGGCTGTACTACGACGCGACCCCGGCCGGTGCTCCCCCCACCCAGATTACCCAGTGCCAGCAGTGGGGGTTCCAGCGGCTGGTCCCCTGCCTGGACGACATGACGGCCAAGTGCACCTACGTGACCACGATCATTGCCGACCGCCGCTACACCCACCTGATCTCCAACGGCGACGTGGCAGAGGAGCGGCACCGGTTCGATGATGCCCGGGACCAGATCGTCTATGCCAACACGGTGACGCCCATGGCCCCCTACCTCTTCTTCCTGGGGGCAGGGACCTGGGATGCATTCCGGCGGGAGTTCGAGTACCCGGACGGGCTTACCTTCACCCTGGAACTCCTGGCACTGAAGGGATCAGACCCCGAGCAGGCGGAACACGCCCTGGAGATACTCTCGGATGCCGTCCTCTGGGTGTACCTCTTCACCGGGCCGGAGCAGTACCGTAACCTGGAGCCCCGCCAGGAACTGTGGCGCCTTTCCGGGGAGCGCGACCGGCTGAAGCGGTCCGGGGGAGATGCGGCTGCCCTCGCGGCGGCCCGGGCGAAGATGAAGGAGCTCCTGGCCGGGATCCTGCCCGGCTACCGCTACACCGGAACCGTGTACCGGGAGATCGCCATGCAGAACTCGGACTTCGGGGGCATGGAGAATGTGGGGAACACCACCATCACGGCGAACCGGATCATGCCGTTTGTGCAAATCACCGACCCGGCCCTCGAGTACCTCTTCCGGGTGAAGGTCCACGAGTTCTACCATAACCTGAACGGCTCCGAGGTGACGGGCCGCTCCCCCTTCGAGCTCTGGCTGAACGAGGCGGTGACGGTCACCATCGAGCAGCAGCACCATGCCTTCCTCTTCGGGGAGGATTACACCCGCCTCCAGACGGTGCAGACGCTCCTCGCTCCCGAGGGAGGGACCTTTGCCCTGGACACGGGGGCCGCATCCATGCCCGTCGAACCCGACGGCTTCAATGACCCCAACGATCTGATCACCGGGATCACCTACGTGAAGGCCCCCGAGCTGGTCCGGATGATCGGGACCCTCATGGGCAGGGAAGCCTTTGCCCGGGGCCTGGACCTGTACCATACCCGGTTCCGGCACGGGAACGCATCCCGGGCCGACTGGATCGCCTGCATGGAAGAGGTCTCCGGGCGGTCCTTCGCCGGAATGGCGCAGGTGTGGCTGAAGCAGACGGGGTTTCCGGTGGTCACCGTCAATCCGGCCTACGATGCCCCGACCCGCACCCTGCACCTCGCCCTCCGGACCTCGACTCCTCCAACCGAAGCGGGCTGGGAATTCCCGTTCCGTGTCGCTGCGGCGGATGCAGAGGGCCGTGACCTGGGGGAGGTGACCGCCCGGGTGACCGGGGCTGAACAGACTATTGCGATCCCAGGGATTGATCAGCCCGACTTTCTCTCCCTGAACCGGGGTTACTCCTTCTACGGGAAGGTGGTGCATGATGCGCCGGACGGTGAACTGCTCCTCCAAGCGAGGAAGGACCCGGATACCGTGAACCGGTTCATGGCTTTCACCCGCCTGGCCCAGCGGGAGATGCTCCGGTTGCTCCGGGATCCGGCGGCGGTGCCTTCAGAAGCCTTTACGGGACTCTGGGCAGACCTGGCCGCGGATACCACTCTCCTGGAGCGGGCAGGCGGCCAGTTCCTGACCATCTTCGAGTCTGTTGACGACCCTGCCTTCGCCCATCACTACGGGGCCCTGCACCGTGCCCGGAGGGGGCTGATCGCTGCCGTCGCGGAGAGGCACGGGCCCCTCCTGGCGGAGACCTATCAGAGGTACGCGGCGGCACCCGCCGGCGACCTGCCGTATGTCGAGTCACAGGTGCGGGCCATCCGGGCGAGACAGGTGAAGAACGTGATGCTGGAGACGCTGGCTGCACAGGGTATCCCGGAGATCCTGGGGATGATCCGCACCCAGT
>JAJRDC010000261.1 GCA_028678635.1 Methanomicrobiales archaeon | reverse complement strand
AGAGTGCGAACTGGCGACACGGTAATAGAGAAGGGGGAGGATCGCGTGGGGTGCGAGCAGGCCCATCAGGCGGGCCCAGTCCTCGGGCGGGACCTCTGTTGTCCCTCCCCCGTCCTCCCGGAGCAGGGAGACGAGGAGCGGGATGATGCCATCTCCCGATGAGTACAGCTCCTGCTGCAGATCCCCTGCCAGCTTCAGCTCGGTATGGAGGGTCCGCAGCTTCCCGATGATGCCTGTCAGGTCCGGACCGGGTGCGGTCATTCTGCGGTCTCCAGAATCTTCGCCTGCCCGGATGACACCGGCAGATGTCGTTCATCAACCACCAGGTGGAACGGTGTCCGGATCCTCCACCGCTTCCGCCCCGGCAGGCAGCGGCCGATGATGAGACCAAAGAGCCGGAGCTGGTACTCGGGCCCCTGGGACCGCTGGTACACTGTCAGCTCTGTTGGAAGGGTACTGCCCAATCCTTTCAGGATCCGTGAAGAGGACAGGGACCGGTACACCGGGCTCAGGACTGGGGTGACGAGACCCCTGAGCCATCGCCAGAGGGCAATGGTCCCGGCCTGCACGGTGCCAGTGGTCCCGTTCCTCCCCCTGGACCAGCCCCGATCGCTCCTGACGAACTCCACACGGCCCCGGATGTGTGATGGCTGGAGGATCCAGGAATCCGGGATGCCGGACGCATCCCCGCGGGTGCGGATACCGTCACTTCCCACCGATTCCACCCGGTGGACGATGGTCCTCTCCTCCCCCTGAAGGTTGAAGGCGATCACATCACCCCTCCGGGGGGGTGCATCCCCGAGGGGGATCACCAGCAGCTCGTCCCCCTCACGGAAGGTGGGGAGCATGGAGCCACCAATGTAGCGGAGGATGACGGGGGATCGTTCTCCATTATTCCATCCGGAATCCGCGGGTGGGTTCGGGGGGAAATCGCCCATGCCAAAGAAGGATTCCGCGTCGGGGATATTGAGGGTATCCCCTCGTATCCCCTATTCCTGTAGAGACCTCCGGGAACATGGACAGGGTGAACCTTTGGAGAGTGCATCGTTGCGTCCATGTCCGAATGGGATTTTTCACGAAGTCCAGCCGGTATCTATGCGTCCGTCTGTACCGGTATTGCAGCAGTTACTGGGGCAAGTGCCTGCGAGGCAGGTCCCTGATGCATAAGTCCCGGAGCCACAATCATACAAACTGGCGGGGGAACTTCCGGGACAGCAGTAAACATCGACAGAAGAATACATGATCCCGAAAGGATCACAATACGCGGCATTGTGGCATCCCTCACTACACGAGCCATTTGGCCCCGAAACGCACATACCTGGTACACCGATCAAATTCTGGGGGCCATACATGCAAGAAACGCCCCCCGTGCCAGGGTTGCAGGCCATTCCAATCCCAACATGAAGGCTCCCCGAGAAATCAATAAGAACCGGGGGTTCGTACCTGCCTCGCATTGGTGGTTTTCCAATGATAGTTGTATTTCAGTTGAAATAAAGACGCATATCCCAGGTTCACGGTTGCCTGCCCCATTCCTTGATGAATAGGGGGATATCTTGGATGGCAAGAATGGCCGGTGCGGGGAGCATTTCCTTCCATACTATTCAAATGGTATGCTAGATGACAATCTTCGATCGGGAAACAACATTTCCACACCTCCCGGTCTTATTGAAATATTAGGAAACCGTTCTGCTTGACATATCAGCGATACCCCTGGCTGTTCAGGGGATATCCCTAGCTGTACGTGCAGTAGTTACCCAAACAGGACAGAGGCGTGGTCCCCGTCGAACAGGTGGATGCACAGGTCCCGGCCAAGCAGGTGGCCGTTGATACCGCGACGGATCCGGAACAGCATGCATCTCCGGTGCAGGTGAACCCGGTCACCCCATCTCCAACGGCACAGCCCGGCCCCGTATATCTACTGCCAGTAGAGCAGTTCTGAGCCTGGGGCCCGCTGGCACAGCCACCTGTATTGCCATAGGCGTTTGTACATCCGTTTCCACAGTATTTTCTGTTCATACCTCCGCCCGCGCAGCTGGCAGTGTTGTATATGCCCCCGGTACTGCAGCCAGACCAGGCGCCTGCCCTGGATGGTTGCGTCTGGCTGCCGAAGCCTACCAGATCCGGCGGTGTGTAGCGGAAGGATGCCCGCATTCTCATTTCATGATGTTCGCAGATTGATATAACCGTGTGGTTAACCAGGACACATTATCCAAGGCCGGTAACCTTTGTGCAATTGCTCACAGCCGGGCCATCCCTGCAAGCCTGCTCTCCGGGAAGAGCCCCTGCGCCCGGGCCTCCTCGCAGAACCAGTATCCGGCCCAGAGGTTCCTGCTCCGGTAGTAGTTCTGGGCCACGCAGGACCCCAGGCAGAGGCCCTTCATGATGCACCGGCCGCAGATCCCCTCCAGCCGCACGGGCATCCCGGCCCGCAGCTCGTTGAGGACCGGGGAATCCCGCCAGATGTCCTCCAGCCGGTCCCGAGCCGCATGGCCGAAGACCAGTTCCGGCACGGTCTCCCCGATGCCGCAGAGGGCGTAGGAGCCGTTTCCCAGTACCCCAAGGATGGAGAGGATCCCGCAGACCCCGCAGCCACCCCAGCCGCTGCCGAACATGCGCCCCAGGGGGCGGAAGACCGCCGGGTGGCTGTAGAAGACGCCGATTCTGGACGCCGGCACCAGGATCTCCTCCACCCAGCGGCCCGTGGCCACGATCTCATCGATGGAGAGGGTCTCCCCCGCGTCGTGCATCTTCTCGCCGCGGGCGGTGGGCTGGACGATGTTGAACTTGACGGATCCTGCCCCCAGGTCCTGGGCCAGGAGCACCATCGCCTTCATCTGGTCCTGGTTGCGGCGCATGATGGTCATGATGATCTGCGGGCGAAGTCCTGCCGCTACCAGGTTCCGCACGCCCCGGACTGCGGCCTTGAAGGATCCCCTGACCCCCCGGACCCACTCGTGGGTGGCGGGATCCACGCCATCCAGCGAGACCGAGACGAAGGGATTCTTGCAGGAGGTAATGAGCCGGGCCAGTTCTTTCGTGCAGAGGACACCGTTCGTCTCCACGGTGACGCCCAGATCCTGCTCCTTCAGGTGCCCGATGATCTTCCTGATGTCAGGGTGCAACAGCGGTTCGCCGCCGGTGAGTTTCACGCCGGAGAGCCCCAGGGGCCTTGCTTGGGCGATGATGGAAGTGAAGAGGTCATAATCCAGGTACGGGGCAGGGTTTCCCTTTCCCGTCGCTCCCCGGCCCTGGTACTTCGGGGCGATCCAGCAGTGGCGGCAGGCCAGGTTGCAGCCCTCGGTCAGGTAAAAGTAGATCTGGGAAAGGGGGTACTGCCGCGCCTCCTCTTTTTTCTTCCGGTTCCTCCGAGCCACCACAGTCACCCGCACACCGGTGCCCCGGCCTGAGGAAGGAGATCTTCATCCGGGAGTTGGCCGCCATCTTTCAGGAAAAGGCGCAGACAGGAATCGGGACTCGGGTGGTAGGGGTCCCCGATGAGGGTGACGGCCGTTGCCGGGCAGCTTCCCGTGCAGTAGGGGATGTACGGGCAGTCCCGGCAGAACTCGAAGGACGTGAGGGGGATCTCGTTCCTCCTCCGAAACCGGTTCAGCTCCTGGTGGTGCTGCCAGACCTCCCGCAGGGAATCCCGGTTGATCTTCCCCAGCTCGATCATGGGGACCTGGCAGCAGGGAACCATGGTGCCGTCGGCCCGGACTGCCAGCTTGGACATGGCCCCCCCGCAACCGGTGAGGTATCCCCTCCCTGAAATTGCTGGCTTCCCCTCCCTCCGCGCCTTCTCCATCTCCGAGAACATGGTGGCCTCGGCAAGGGGTCCGGCCGTTGCCGTGATCCTCCCCCCGTACTTCCGGTTCAGGCGCAGGAGTTCCCGCATGGCAAAGGATCGCTCGGCAGCTGTCAACTCCACCTGCTCTGCATTCTTCCGGCAGAGGCCCAGGTGACATGCGGAGTTGCAGGAGAAGGAGGGAAGTCGCTTCTCATCCAGCAGGAACCGGGCGATGTTCTCCAGGTCGTGAAGGTTCTGCCGGTGGATTGTGACCCGGATCGCCACCGGCACCTTGTGGCGGTGGAGGGCAGCGATCCCGTCCAGCGCCCGGACAAAGTTCCCCTCACCCCGGCAGGCGTCGTGGGTGGTGGGAATGGACCCGTCGATGGAGACCTGGACGCTGTTGCACCGTCGGGTCGAGGCCAGGTACGCGGCCATCTCATCGGTGATCAGGGTCCCGTTGGAGAGGAGACTGAACCGCATTCG
>JAJRDC010000306.1 GCA_028678635.1 Methanomicrobiales archaeon | reverse complement strand
ACATGCTCCATTGCAGGGCCCATCTGCGAGACCGGGGACCTGCTGGCGAAGGACCGGTCCCTCCCCCGGGTCCAGGCGGGCGACCTCATCGCCGTGCTGGACGCGGGGGCGTACGGGTTTGCCATGGCCTCCCAGTACAACCAGCGGTGCCGGTGCCCCGAGGTCCTGGTCCGCGGGAAGGAGGCGGCCCTGATGCGGCGGAGCGAGACCCTGGATGACCTGCTGGCCACCGCTGAGGATCCGCCCTGGCAGCACCGGGGGTGAGCGTCCATGTCCTTCCACTACGCGCTGGTGGATGACCTGATCTCCCGGGAGGAGTTCGACCGGCGCGTGGAGGAGACGATCACGGCCTCGGGGGACCTGCTGGACGAGCCCACGGCGGCGATGCTGGTGGTCCGGGACCTGGGCCGGAACCACGTGAAGGTAGCGCAGGTTGGCTCGGGTTCCACCCTCTCCTGCTTCTTCGGGAAGGTTGTCTCGGTATCATCGCCCAAGGAGTTCACCCGTTCCGACGGCACGAATGGCCTCGTCTCCCACCTCCTCGTGGGGGACGAGACCGGCCAGGCACGGGTGGTCCTCTGGGACGACCGGGCCCTGGTCGTTCAGGAGGTGGCCGTGGGAGAGGTGCTGGAGATCATCGGCAGGAAGGGGAAGGAAGGGGCCCCGGAGGTCCATGGACTGGCCCTCCGGAAGGCCGACTGCGAGATCTCCTGCACCATGTCCCCGGACAGCCGGTTCCGGCCCCCCGAGGAGATCGCCGAGATGGAGGTCCGGATCCTCTCCCTCTCCCCCCCCGCTGCCTTCACCCGCCGGAACGGCGAGCAGGGCGAGCGGGTGGAGGCGGTGGTGGCCACGTCCGAGGGTACCCGGAGGCTGGTCTGCTGGGCCCCGGCAGTCATGGAAGGGATTGTCCCAGGCCAGGCGATCCGAATCCGGGGCGCCACCCGGGTGATGCGGGACCGGGGGGAGGAGTACCACCTCGACCGGAACGGGAGCGTGACCCCCTCCAACGCCGAGATCCACGCGCCGGTCACGCCGGTGAGCGGGATCGCTGAGGGAACAACCCTCTCGGTGGAGGGTGCCGTTGTCCAGGCACGGCCTGCCCGCCCCTTCACCACCCGGCAGGGTGAGACCTCGTGGGTCAGGAACCTCCTCATCCGGGATCCCACAGGCTCCGTGGCAGTGGTGCTGTGGGGCGATCATGCCCGGGTAAGCCTGGAGCAGGGGGACCGGCTCATCCTCCACCACGTCACCGCCCGGAAGGGAAGGAACGGTTCCCTGGAGGTGCACGCCGGACGGGGGAGTGCCCTCATCCTCCCGGCGGTTGAAGTGACGGAAGTGGAGCTGGAAGGTACGGTGGTCCCCGTCGGGGATGACCTCTGCCTGGACGACGGCACCGGGTGCCACCCGCTGGAAGGCGATCTCCCGGTGGGGGCAGAGGTCCTGCTCCGGGGAAGCCGGAAACGCCGCCGCATCATCCCCGAATCCTTCGACATGAAGGAGCCGGACCGCGGCGCGGTGCAGGAATGGGTGGCAAGGTTCCTCGCCTCCCTGGAGGCCTGATCCCTGCCGGCGTTCACTTTCACAGCGCGTGCCCGCCCCTCTATAAGCCGGGAGGAGGGAGGGTGGTATGGAATCATCCCAGCGAATCGAGTGAGGATGCATGACCGCAAACCAGCCAGAGATTGAAGACCTGCCC
This sequence comes from Methanomicrobiales archaeon, assembly GCA_028678635.1. The sequence continues at coordinate 2,415 of JAJRDC010000306.1, read as the reverse complement.
GGAGTGGGGCCGACCACGGCCGAGAAGCTGCGAGAGGCAGGGTACACCACGGTAGAGAGCATTGCCACCATATCGCCTGTTGAGCTGGCGGAGGTGGCCGAGATCGGCGAGTCCACGGCAAAGAAGGTGATCAAGGCCGCGAGGGAGGTGGCGGATGTCGGCGGCTTCAAGACCGGGCAGGACATCTTCGAGCAGAGGAAGCTCGTGAAGAAGTTGAAGACCCTGGTACCGGAGCTGGACGAGCTGCTGGGTGGCGGGATGGAGACCCAGGCCATCACCGAGCTGTACGGGGAGTTCGGGTCCGGGAAGAGCCAGATCGTCCACCAGATGGCGGTGAACGTCCAGCTTCCGGAGGACCAGGGAGGCCTCGCGGGATCCGCCCTCTTCATCGACACCGAGAACACCTTCCGGCCGGAGCGTATCGAGCAGATGGTGAACGGGCTTCCCGGCGACGTTCCCCCCCTCCAGGAGTTCCTGGACCACATCCACGTGGCCCGGGCCCACACCTCTGACCACCAGATGCTGATGATCGACACCGCCCGGGAGCTGGCCAATGAGCTCCGGTCCAGCGACAGACCGGTCAAAATCTTCATCGTCGACTCCCTCACCGCCCACTTCCGTGCCGAGTACGCCGGCCGGGGCACGCTGGCCACCCGGCAGCAGAAGCTGAACCGGCACATGCATGACCTCTTCCGGCTCTGCGACGAGTACAACGCCGTGGGACTGGTCACGAACCAGGTGATGTCCAATCCCGCCGTCTTCTTCGGCGACCCGACGAAGCCCATCGGCGGAAACATCGTGGGCCACTGCGCCACCTTCCGGCTCTACCTCCGGAAGAGCAAGGGCGGGAAGCGGATCGCCCGCCTGGTGGACAGCCCCAACCTTCCCGAGGGTGAGGCCACCTTCATGGTGGAGCAGGCCGGCCTCCGGCCGGTGGCGTAGGGCGCCGATAATCTCCCTCTTTCTTTTTTCATAGCGTTTCACCGGTCCCGTCCAGATGTAGAACGGTTCATTGTCCGCATCAGATGACACGGATCCCGGTCCTTGCAGCGGGAGGGGGCAGGCCCCCTCCCGGCCCTTCCCCCGTGAGGATAGTCTGATCTTCGGTTGCTGACACCGGGTGGTCTCCCTGTACCGGAACAGCGGCGGGGGGTGCCCACGCGGCGGGGGCGGTGAGCCCCCGAGAGCGTCCCAGTAGTACTCTGCGATGGGAGACCACCAGCACGCCTCAATCGGATGATGCCGCGGGGGTGTCGCGGCGGGGGGGACCGAGAGGTCCCCCTCCAGGAGTGCCTCAGCAGTACCCGGTAATGGGATGACACTGCCAGAGCATCTTGAAAGACAATCCATAACCAGGAAAAGCATGGTCTTATCCCGACTGACAGTAATCTTTTTGTAAGGATGGAACCACGGTGACGAACCCACTCCCTGACACATCCCTCAGATTGAGCGCCCTCGCCTGCGACCTGGACGGGACCCTCACCGGTCCTGACCGGCGGATCAGCCTCCCGGCCATGGAGTGCCTGAGAGGACTGATCCGGAGGGGCATCCCGGTGATCCCGGCCAGCGGGAACACGGTCTGCTTCATGGATGCGTTCGCCCGGATGCTGGGATCCGACGGGACCCTCATCGCCGAGAACGGCGGTGCGTACCGGATCGGGTTCACCGGGCCAGTCCGGGTCTTCGGGGAACGGAGCATCGCGTGGGATGCGTTCCATACCGTTGAACGTCATTTCGCAGGGATGGGGCAGGCACTGGAACTCTACAGCCCGAACTACCGGTTCTCCGATGTGGCGTTCGCCCGCACGGTTCCGGTGGATGAGGTCCGGGAGGTCCTGGACGGGTCGGCGATCCGGGTGATCGATACCGGCTTTGCGATCCACCTGCAGTCGCCCGGTATCAGCAAGGGCACAGCCCTGAACGCCCTGGTAAGGGAGCTGGGGCTCCCCCTGGAGCAGGTGATGGCGGTGGGGGACTCGGCCAACGACCTGGAGATGATCCAGGTGGCCGGGATCGGGGCGACGGTGGCGAACGGCCACCCCTCGGTGCGGGCGGCTGCGGATATGGTGGCAGAAAAGAGATACGGTGATGGGTTTATTGAGGCGGTACGGCGGTATCTTCCCTACTTCTTGGAGAGGTAGCGGTCCACGACGATATAGTCCTTGATGTCCTTCACTGCTTCGAACGGGATGAACATCCGGTCCCCGTCCATGCGGTACCCCTCAGCGTTGAAGCTGGGATCCGGTACAACGATGAGGTCTATCACTTGGCCCGTCTCGAAATCCACCATCACGTTTCTGAGCGTGCCGATGAGCATCCCATCATTGCTCATCACCTTCTTTCTCGAGAGGTTCCGGGACAGTATGAGACTCATATACACACAATGGTTGCTTATTAATATTTAAAATATTTGAA
>JAJRDC010000010.1 GCA_028678635.1 Methanomicrobiales archaeon | reverse complement strand
GTCTTGGAGACCTGGTCCGGGGCAGCGGCGTACACGTCCGCCGTGAAGTGCCCGCTCTTCCAGGCGCCCGAGTAGGAGGCAGCAAACCGGGCCACCTCGTCCATGCAGCGGGTGCTGCCCTTCACGATCACCACGCTCCCCCCATGGACGTCTGCATGGACGAACGTGTCGCCCCCCTCCAGGTACCGCTTGACGAGATCCTCGTTCTGGGCCGCGTCACGTCCCCCGACCACCAGGGTTCCGTCACTGGTCTCGAACCACCGGAACCGGTGGTACCACCGGGCCTTCTCCCGTTCCTGCACCGTTCCGGAGGGCGGCCGCTCCTTTTCCGGGAGGGCCCGTGCCATCGCAGATTCCGCCCCCCGGATCTTCCTCCGGAGCCTCTTGATCTCGTCGTGGAGGGCGCCTTCGGCATGGATCAAGGGGGCATCGACCCCGATCCGCACGGGGACAGAAAGGTCCAGGACCAGCTCCCCGGTCGCCGGATCCACGTCACAGACCAGGCCTCCCGCGGGGACCTTCCCGCCCTGGAGTTCCCTCCTGATTTCCTGCCACGAATGGTGCCGGCGGGCCTCCCGGAACCACCCCTGTGCAGACACGATCTCCCCGGAGCGCTCCTGCAGGTCCGAAACGGCGTTCTCCAGTACCGCGACCTTATTCCGGTACGCCCGGATCGTATCCTCCTGCTGCTCCCGGATCCCCCTCCCACGACCGGGAACCAGTGCCCCGGTGTCCTCCTCTTTTCCTGCGGGAGCCGGGGCTGCCCCGAAGTATGCCTCCAGGGCGCCGCTGTACAACGGAAACGCCTGGAGGACCTCCTCAGCCACCAGGGGGAACGGCCAGCACCCGGACGGGGTGATGGCCGGGCTCCGTGCCTCCTCCACCCTCCGGATCAGGCCGGCGAGGGCTTCCTTCACCGCAGCAGCATCGGCCTGTTGGGCAGGCAGGTGCTTGTCGAGGCCTGCCATGGTACAGACCTCCTCGGAGTACTTCCCTCCCAGCATGCAGCCAACGGCCAGGGTCCGTACCAGGTCCTTACCGGAGGTCTCCAGCAGGGCGGCGAACTCCTCTGTCGGGAGGATGCTGCAGTCCTTCCCCTCGTGCCGGTACAGGGCACCCGGTACCACCTCGCGCTCGCGGAACCGGTGGACGCGGAGCGGCTGGATGATCCGGTAGTCCCGATCGCAGAGGACCAGGTTCCCCTCGTCATAGATCTCCACGAACAGGTGGTACTCCGTCTCCCTTTTCCCTACGGTGAGATCCAGGGTCCGCTCCAGCCCCAGCTGCCGGATGGCAAGCACCTTCCCGCCCTCCAGGTACTTGCGCAGCAGCATGGCATAGGATGGGGGGTTCTTCGGCGGTGTTGGCAGCCGATCCACCAGGTGGACCCTTCTTCCGGGTTCGGCGAGCAGATGGAACCTCCGGTGTTCCCCGCCCTGGAGCCGGATGGCAAAGAGGCGCTGGCCGTACCCGTACACCTTCCCCACCCAGAGGGGGAGGAGGGCCCCCGCCTCGCATGCCACCGCCCGCAGGTCCACGCCGCCCATCCCCTGCAGGTTTGCCATGGGAATCCCAAGCTACATATGGCCCCAGCGCACAAAAAATAGACTACTGGTGTGAAATGAGCGAGGAGAAGGGCGCCCCGCAGGAAACGCAGCCAAAACGGAAGCTGACACCGGAGGAGAAGCAGGCGGCCCATGTCCAGCGGATCACCCGGACCACGGTGGCCTGCGTGCTCGGGCTGGTTGCCGGCGTGGCTTCCTACCTGCTCTCGGGGGCCTCCGAGGCCCAGGGTCTCGAGGCCCTGGGCTCCACCGGCATCCTGATCCTGGCCGTGGCCATCGCGGTCCAGAAGTTCCTTTTCCCTCTTCTGAAGGCAGACCCCCCGGCCCTCACAAGCAAGGACTGGGTCTTCCAGGGGTTCATGACCGCTGCCCTCTGGTTCATTTCATGGACGGTACTCCTCTCCGCCTCGGTACCGGCCTGATCTCCCATGCGCATCGCTGTTGTCCACAGGGACCGCTGCCACCCCGTGAAATGTGGTACCGAGTGCATCCTCTACTGCCCCCGTGTCCGGACGGGAGACGAGACGGTGGTCATAGGAGAGAATGGGAAGGCGGTGGTCTCCGAGGAACTCTGCGTGGGATGCGGGATCTGCATCAAGAAATGCCCCTTCGAGGCCATCGACATCGTCTCCCTCCCGGAGGAGGCGGGGGAACCCACCCACCGGTACGGCGTGAATGCCTTTGCCCTCTATGGTCTCCCCATCCCTGTCGAGGGCAGGGTCACCGGCCTCCTGGGCCAGAACGGCATCGGCAAGTCCACGTCTGTCCAGATCCTCTCCGGCATGATCAGGCCCAACCTGGGCAATGTCACGCGGGAAGTACCGTGGAAGGAGATCCTGGCAAGGTACTCGGGCACGGAGCTGCAGATGTACCTCCGGAGGATATCCGAGAACCGGTTGAAGACCTCCGTGAAACCCCAGTACATTGACTTTATCCCGAAGCGGTTCAGGGGATCTGTCGGTGAACTGCTGGCCTCCACGGACGAGCGGTCCATGCTGGACCGGTACCTGGACGCCCTCTCCCTGCGCCCCCTCCTCTCCCGCCCCATCGGGACCCTCTCCGGAGGGGAACTCCAGCGGGTGGCCATCGCCGCCTGCCTGGCACGGGAGGCGGACTTCTACTTCCTGGACGAGATCACCCCCTTCCTTGACATCTACCAGCGGATGGCCGCGGCGGAGCTGATCCGGGAACTGGCCCGGACACGGCCCCTCCTGATCGTGGAGCATGACCTTGCCATCCTGGACATGCTCGCCGACACCGTCCATATTGCCTACGGCACGCCGGCGGTCTTTGGGATCATCACCCAGCCCAAGGGGGTCCGGGTCGGCATCAACCAGTACCTGGAGGGATACCTTGCAGAAGAGAACGTCCGGTTCCGGGACCACCCGGTGATCTTCGAGCAGCGGCTCCACGCAGCGGGTGCCGAGCGGAAGGTGCTCCTCACGATCCCTTCCCTCACCAAGCGCTACGGGGAATTCGCCCTCATGGTCCATCCCGGCGAGATCCGGTGCGGGGAGATCCTGGGGGTGGTGGGGGCCAATGGGATCGGCAAGTCCACCTTTGCCCGGCTTCTGGCCGGCGAGGAAACGGCGGACGGTGGGAGCATGGACACACCGGTCCGGATCTCGTACAAGCCCCAGTATATCGCCGAGATGCCCGATGAACCGGTGGAACTGATCCTCCGGCGGTGTACCACCCGGTTTGACACCTCGTTCTTCCAGCACGAGGTGATCGAGGCCCTCTCCCTGCACCCCATCCTCCAGGCCTCCGCGTCCACTCTCTCCGGCGGGGAACTCCAGCGGGTAGCCATCGCCGCCTGCCTGGCACGGGACGCCGACCTCTACATCCTGGATGAACCAAGCGCTCACCTGGACGTGGAGCAGCGGGTGAAGCTCCCCCGGATCATCCGGAGCCATGCCCAGGCAAGGGAGGCGGGGGTCCTCGTCATCGACCACGACATCTACCTGATCGACATCATCAGCGAGGGCCTGATCGTCTTTTCGGGTGAGCCCGGCGTCCGGGGCGAGGCCCGGGGCCCCTTCCCGATGCAGGAGGGGATGAACCGGTTCCTGGGGTCCCTGGGGGTCAGCTTCCGGAGGGACCGGAGCGGGAGGCCCCGGATCAACAAGCCCGGGTCGTTCCTTGACCGGGAACAGAAGGCATCCGGCGCCTACTACTACGCGGAAGTCTCGAAGGGCTGAGTCGGCCGCTGAAATATAAAGACCGGCTGTCCTTTTCTCCCGTGAATCCGGCAAAGATCTCCCGCAGGTAGCTCCGCCCCTCGCCGTCCCTGAAGTTTTTTCTGTTCACATCTGATCGGTTCATCCGATTCGTGGTGTACTGATGAGACGCTCCTGGGGGGCTCCGCCCCCCGCCGCGTGGGCGCCCCCCCCCGCGGTTGATCCAGATTCCGGCACATACGGCGACAGAGAACTGACGTGGCGGGTTTATCCCCAATCAGGGGCAGGACCGGGAGGGGGCGAGCAGCCCCTCCTGCACCGTCCCTGGTACCATCATCTTTCCCGGACGGGTCCGTACCCAACGGTTTATTACACAATGAGGCGAGATTTCCCATATGGGCGAAGATCCGGCGGTGGCGATCCACGCCGACGAGGGAATGGCGAAAGTCAGACGGGAATTCCTGGAGTACATTGACAGGAACATCCAGGAGATCTCCGCGTACCTCCCGGTCTTCTACGGCCAGGTGGTCTCCACCCTGGACAACTCCTTTCCGGACCTGGACAGCGAGACCTACGACGAGTTCAT